>JBFWSD010000201.1:0-8548 GCA_050248575.1 Gemmataceae bacterium | reverse complement strand
AGGGCTGAGCGGGCTCAAGGATCTCGAGCTCTTGGATCTTGCGGAAACCAGCGTTACCGACGCCGGACTGAAACATCTGAGCGGACTGAGCGGTTTGTTTCTGCTCAACCTGTCCAGCACGCGCATCAGCGATGCCGGCTTGAAAGAGCTCGGCAGCTTGACCCAGCTCGAAGACCTCATCTTGTTTGAAACACCGATAAGCGATGCGGGACTGGCCCACCTGTCGAGCCTTGCCGATCTTCGCAGACTCGACCTGAGCAAGACCAAGGTGACAGGACCTGGGCTGAAACAACTCGAAAAACTGCCCAACCTGGGTTCGATCGAGTTGCGCGGTTGCCCTATCGACAACACAGCCCTGCCACTGCTGGCTGGGCTCAAGAAGGTCAAACTATTTGACCTGAGCGAGACCAAAGTTACCAAGGAAGGCGCCGACAAGCTCAAGAAGTCCTTGCCCGAAGCGACCATCCTCATCGAATGAACGGAGCGAGGCATTTACTGGCGACCCGCTTTCGTGGCTCTTGAGAGAACAGGACTCACACCTTCCGGGCCACAAACCCTGTCTGCTTGCCGCTGAACTACATCGCGCCATAACCCTGAAGCCGCCGCACCCGGAAGCCGGCCTCGCGCAGCGCGCGGGCCACTTCCGCGCCGCGATAGAGCCGCTGCCGGTGAACCTCGCTGTCGCGGCGATACAGTTCGCCCACTTTGCGAAACGAGGTGATCGTGCGCGTCAGCACCGCTGACTTCGCATCCTCATCGATCTCGACGAGGACGGCCCAGTCGGCCCCCTCGCGAAAGCGCCGCTGCGGGCTGGGCCGCACGTGCCCGGGCTGCAACGCATCGAACACAAAGATCCCGCCGGGCCGCAGCGCCGTATGCACTCGCCGGAACAGCCCGGACAGCTTCCGCAGGCTATTGCTCTTGTCGAAGAGATAGTTGATGCACTCGCCGATCGACGTGACCGCGGCACAGGCGGGCAGATCCGCTTCCAGCAACGAGTCGACCTGGAAAGTCGCACGCGGGGCCTGTTTCCGGGCCAGTGCGATCATGGCGGGTGAGATGTCGATGCCAAAGACGTCATAACCGTGCCGGGAGATTTCGGCAGCCCAGATGCCGGAGCCGCAGCCCAGGTCGATAACGAGACCATCGTCGATGCCGTGAGAATGCAGGAGGTCGAGGAGCCCGGGGGCGGCGCGGCGGGCATAGTCCCCATGCCCCACGTTGTGGATGTAGGCCAGATCCTCGTTGTACGTCTTTGTCTGCCGATTCATGTCTTCGCCTGTCAAACAATGGTCACATTGCTCGGCACCAGGCTCTTTTTCACCAGGGCGGGCCAGTAGGCGAAGACCTCGCGCACCACGGGCCGACCCGTGGCGTAGCCTGTGATGCCGGGCGGCCCCGACGTCACCAGCGGGGCAAACTCTTTCGTGAAGCGTTCCACCATCTCGCGGCGCGAATCACGGACGGCCACGCGCAGGGTCACCTCGGGCGGATCCTGCCCGGACTCGAGCACGCCAGGCACGCCATCGCCGCCGCCGATGACTTCGACCAGACTATGTTCCGGCGTTACCCCGGCTCGCTTCAACCGCTCGAGTAACATCGCGCCGCAACTGCGTGCCTTGGCGATCGCAGCGGGCCCGAAGACGACGAGGGTGCCGCTGGAGGCCCAGCCATCCCGATAGGCAATCGACGCCTTGTAGGTGTCGGTGGCCGGCTTGCCCTTTGCGCCGGTCATCTCGACTTCATCCTCACGAACCTCGCGCAGAGTGAGGCTGGTGAAGTCGGCCACCACGTCGGGCGTGAGATAGGCGGCTGGATCGCCCACCTCGTAAAGAAGCTGCTCGGAAACGGTCTCGACGTTGACTCGGCCCCCAGTGCCGGCGGGCTTGGTGATGAGGCAGTTGCCCGCTTCGTCGAGGTCGGCAATCGGGTAACCCACCCGGGCCAGATCGGTTTCTTGCCAGTTGCACCAGAGACCGCCCGTACACTGGGCGCCGCATTCGATCAGGTGGCCCGCCACGGTCGCCGCCGACAGGCGATCCCAGTCATCCCAGGGCCAGCCCAGTTCGAAGACCGTCGGGCCAACCGTGAGGGATGCATCCGCCACCCGCCCGGTGATGACGATCGAGGCCCCCTGCCCCAATGCTTCGGCGATGGGCTGCGCGCCAAGATAGGCGTTGGCACTCACCACTCGATCCTTGACCGTGGCGAAGTCCGCCCCCGTGTCGAGATTGACGAGGGGCTGCAACGCATCCAGTCGGGGCAACAGATCATCACCGCTGACCACACCGATGCGCCGGTCCGCAAGGCCGTTCTGATCAAGAAGTGCTCGTGCCTTGGCAGCACAGCCCGCCGGGTTCATGCCGCCCGCGTTGGTGATGACTTTCAGCCCGGGCTGCTGCTTCAAGATGGGGGCCAGCCGGCCGAGGACATCGAGGAAGTCGCTGGCAAAACCCGCCTCGGGCTTCTTCTGCTTCTGCAGCGCCAGGATCGACATGGTCAGTTCGGCCAGGTACTCGAGCGTGAGGTAATCCAGCCGCCCGTCGCGGGCCAGCTCGATGGGCGCATCGAGATTGTCCCCCCAGAACCCACAACCATTGCCGATGCGAACACGTTTCACGCCAACTACCTTTCGCGGATGAGCCTGTTCGATGTTGGAAGTTCGATGTTGAGTGTTGGATGTTCGGGCTTGAACGAACTCGATTCACTCATTCAGTATCGACCCAGAGATCGTCACCTTGCTCGTCATAAGTTCGGCGTTGAAATCGGCCCGGTCGGTAGCGAATGTAAGCCAGGTTCCTGACGGTCCCCTCAACTGCTCGAGAGACTATCCAAGCGTACTTCCACTCATCCGAGGAGTTTTGTGTGTCCAGCCACACCTCAACTTCCGGGTTGCTGGCCGCGAATGACAGAAAGATGGCTGTTGATTCGATCTTCACAGTTTGCGGCTCCTTGCTCAAACTCGAACATCGAACACTCAACATCGAACTTCCAACATCGAACCAGCTCGTCGCTACTTGCTTTCTGCCAGGGCCACCGCCAGGCGGCAGCCATCCAGGAACATGTCGAGGTCGACGAACTCGCTGATCGTGTGGATGTTGTGCTGCCCGGCGCCGATGGTCACGGTGGGAATGCCGTGGCGCACCAGCCAGTTGGCATCCAGCCCGCCGTTGGTCGTGCGCAGCTCGGGCTGCAGCCCCAGCCCCGTCGCCGCCGCCATGGCATGCTTCACCACCGGAGCATCCGCCTTCAACTTGAAGGGGTAGTATTCCTGCCGCGCTTCGAAGCGGACCTTGGCGGTCTTGCCTTCACTATTTGGCAAGCCGCGGGCTGCCCCGCTCAGCGCCTCGCGATAGGCGGCCGTGATCTTGCTCACGAACTTCGCATCGTGGCTGCGCGATTCGCCGCGCAGCAGCACGTAATCGGTGACCACATTGGTGGCGGTGCCCGCACTCGCGCCGTCGCTGCCGCCGAAGCTGCCAATGTTCGAGCTCCCTTCCTTGCCGTCGACCTGGACCTTGCCGAAGTAACCCTGCTGCTGCACTTCGGCCAGCGCCAGGGCCGCGACCATCGTGGCCGAGATGCCCTGTTCGGGATGCGCTCCGGCGTGTGAAGCCAGACCGGTGATCTCGGCATGCCAGCGCTCGGCCCCGACGGCCCCGATGGTGATCTGCTGGGGCAAGCGGCCATCGACGTTGAAGCCCATGGCCGGATTCTTCAGGTCGACGGTCTTGAGGCAACGGGCGCCCCACAGCCCGCTTTCCTCGCGGACAGTGAAGAGCAAGGTTAGCGGCGGATGGTCGAGTTCGTGCCGCAAGAGTGTTTCAACGAGCGTGACGAGCACGGCCACGCCGGTACGGTTATCTCCGCCGAGCGCAGTGGGCCCGGCGGCACTGATGCGTTTGCCCTTGCGCACGGGCTTCGCTCCCGCACAGAGGGGCACCGTGTCGAGATGCGTCATGAAGAGCAGCCGGTCCCCCTTGCGCGTGCCGGGCAGGTGAACGATCAGGTTGCCCGTCTGCGTGGGGAGCGGAATCTGCTTGTGGGCGTTGTCATGGCGGATCGCCTTCTTTGGCACGCCGATTCGGACGAGTTCGTCGCTGACGGCCCGGGCAATGGCCTGTTCCTGGCCCGTGACTCCCTCGACCGCGAGGAAACGCATGAGGCGGTCCACGGCCCGCCTGGTATCGACGCTACTCGAACTGGCCATGAAAAACTCCTGGAGGCGGACGACTGCAGATAGTATAGGGAGTGATTGACCGATCTCACGGTTGTCTGTGGATCAGCCTGAATGCGATCGTGCCATGCCCGGCAAACGCCTGCTTCAGTACGAGCTGGATTCGATGCTTCGCTTCGGCGTTGTCTGTTCCGTCGTGTGGGCCATGGGCATCGGTTCGCTGTACGCCATCGTCTGCGGCTACCGGGCCAAGCGGATGATCGATGCATCGGACGGCGAATTGACCGGGATGGGCAAGGCCCGCTGGTGTCTGATCGTTGGCGGGATCGGCCTCGCCATCTGGGGACCGATCCTTATCGTGGTGGCCGTGCGTGCCCACCTGGTAGGGCACTGAGTTCTCCCCGCCACACCTTCAGCATCTGGTCGAGCAAGTTGCCTTTTATGCGCTCGCGCAGCCCTGCATAAGACGTTGTCAGGCGAGGATTGATCTCGATGATGCGGTCGTCGCTCCCATCCGCGGCCGGGCCCAGGACCAGGTCAACGCCCACGTAACCGAGCAGGCCGGGCACCACCTGCACGGCGCGCAGGGCCAGGCGGCGGGCTCGCTCGGCCAGTTCGGACGCGAGCGGAAGTCGCCAGCCCCGGTAGTGGAAGCGACCATCGTCCGAGAGACATTGTTCGGCGGGCTCGAGCGCGACAATCTGCCTGGGCCCGACAAGGAACGCGACACTGACGGACAAGCCGAGCACGAAGCTCTGTAACAACGATTCACCTTCCCAGCCCTCGTCGCGGACTTGTCGCAAGCCGACGGAAAGCTCTTCGGGATTGCGAGCGAGAAAGGTCGCCTGCGAACCGGCGCCGTCGCGCGGCTTGTGAACGATGGGAAAGGCGACCAGGCCGTTTCCTTCGGGAGGATTGTCAAATAGCCAGCAAGGAGGCGTGGGCACACCTGCATCGTGAAGCCAGCGCGAAAGCTGGAGCTTATCGGTGGTCAAGTCGATGGCCCGGGCGGAGCAGCCCAGCCACTCGCCGCCGGCCCGCTCGGTCCAGATACGACGTTCGCGAAGCAGGCCGCCCGTCTCGGGAGCAATCGCCAGGGTGACATCGGCTTCGGCACTGAGTTGGCGGAAAAGAACTGACTCCTCTTGGCCCTCATTTTGATGGCCGTTGACACCGGGCGGCAAATGCATGTCGCCCGCACACATGGTGCAGACGGTCGCCTGGTTGAGGCGAACCGCGTCCTCGAGGAGGGCAACCAGCATGGCAGCCCCTTCGCGGCGCAAGCTGGCGGGCAACTCGCCACGCTGACAGGACACGTACTCGTACACGAACAGTCGCAAGCACAGCTCCCTGAGCCCTGTCCATGCCGCGCCAACCAGGGCGGTTCAATGTTGTCGCAAGCACCAACGGCTGGGCCAGCTTCCCTTGCCCCCGGTCGACCAGAGCGGTTAGACTCATGCATCCAGTATCACGATAGGAGGTCGCCATGAAATCCGCAGCACTGGCTCTTGTCCTCGGTCTGGCACTCGTCGCCCCGGTATGGGGCATGGAACCCGGTAACGAAGTCATGGCCCGATTCTCGGATGGCAGCGTCATCCAGCGGGCCGTCATTGCCGACGACCTGGTGCTGGTCACCCGCTTCGGCAAGCTGACCATCCCGTTCAAGGAAATCCGCCGCATCGACATGGGCCGCCGCACCAGTCCCGAGCGGGCCGCCAGGATCAAGGCGGCCCTCGCCAGGCTGGGCAGCACCGATTTCAACGAGCGCGAGGCCGCCTCGCGCGAACTGGTCGAACTCGGCGCCGACGCCTACGCCGCCATGCAGGAAGCCACTTTGAGCAAGGATCTGGAGACTGCCAAGCGTGCCCGCCAGGTCCTCGAGGAGATTCGCACGCAGGTCAGCCCGCAGGAGCTGAACCGCAAGTCAGAAGATGTGGTGCACACGCGCGATTCGGCGATCACGGGCCACATCGAATCCGATGTACTCAAGGCCCGCACCGACAAGTTCGGCGCGCTGAACTTCCGCATCGCCGATTTGCGCACCGTATACTCGCTCGCCGGCGTCGGGCAGAAGACACTGAAGATCGAGCCCGACAAGCTCAGCGCTGATGGCTGGATCGATACCGGCGTCACGGTGCACGCCAAGCTCAAGCTGCGCGTCGACGTGGTGCTGACCGAGGCCGCCAACCCGATGAGCGAACAAAACGTCGGCATCGCGGTGCGCGTCGACGACAAGATCATCGGGAAAGACATTCTGGGCTACGACGGAGAGGCCGACACCGAGGGCAAGCTCCGCATCAAGCTGCCCACCGGCGTCGAGCAAGGCTATGTGTATCGCATCAAGATCGTGCAGGCGCCGGAATTGCCCGTGAGGCTGGAGGTGATCGATCGGGCGCCCTATATTCCGTCCAGTTACGTTCCGCCGACACTTGGACCAATACCGGCCCCGGCCCCCGAACGGCTTTTGGCTCCTCCCGACCCCGCGCCGCCGGTTGCCCGTTAACCGCAGCAAGTTGTCACTCTGGTATTGGAAGAATCCAGCCTACCCCTGCACCACCGGGTTGCGCAGCAGGCCGAGGCCTTCGATCTCCACCTCGGCCACGTCGCCGCCCTTGAGGAACACGGGCGGCTTGCGCGCCATGCCCACGCCGGGCGGCGTGCCCGTGTAGATCAGGTCCCCCACTTCCAGCGTGAAGACCTTGCCCAGGTATGCCAAAATGTCGGCTGTCTTGAAGATCATCTGGTTGGTGTTGCTGTTCTGCATCACGTTGCCGTTGAGACGCAGGCTGATGGCCAGGTTGTGCGGATCCTTCACCTCGTCCCGCGTGACGATGACCGGGCCGAGCGGCGCGAAGGTATCGAAGGTCTTGCCCACCATCCACTGCTTGCCTTCCTTCTTGAGCTGCCAGTCGCGGGCCGAGACGTCGTGGCCCACCGCGTAGCCCGCCACATAGCTCAAAGCGTCATTCGCATCGGCGGGCCGGCCGCGCTTGCCGACCACGATGACCAGCTCGGCCTCGTAGTCCACTTCCTGGCTGACCGCGGGCAACACGATCGTGTCGCCATGGCCGATGAGGGCGGTCGGGTACTTGCTGAACAGGATCGGCTCCTTCGGCGCTGTGCCGCCCGATTCCTTGGCGTGGTCGGCGTAATTGAGACCCAGGCAGACGATCTTCTGCGGATCGGGGATGGGGGCGAGCAACTTGACCTTGTCGGCGGGATAGCTGACCGCTTCCTTCTTCTTGCTGGCGGCCTCCGCGGCCTTCAAGACGGCGTCGCCGCCGGCCAGGATCTGCTTGACGCTGGCGGGCACGTTGGCATCAGTCGCATTGAGATCGACATAGTTCCCGTCCACGAGGGCAGCGGCTCGCGGACCCGACGAGGTTTGAATGGTGGCCAGTCGCATGATTCCTCCAATCGCGCAAGTTGCAGATGAGGCACATTCTATGGCGCGGCGGAGACTTGGCCCTTGGTCTCCGCCACGGGCCGATGCAACTGTCGGACTGCTATACTATCTTGACCCGTTGACCACACTATCAGGGGCTGTCGATGCCGCAACCCAAGACCAACCCGCCGCAGAATCTCTGGCCGCTCGCAGCCTGCGCGGCCGCCGTCCTTGTCGTGATCTGGATCGCCACCGGCTTTGACGTTCCACACTCTGGCGCCAAGGGCAAGGTCCTTGCCCTGCCCATCACGCCGGCCTTCGTTTTCGATGGCAAGAGCGGGGCCAACCCGGTGGGTTCGTTGACCACCGACGGCGACAACCTGTTCGGCCGTACCTCGGCGGGCGGGCAACACGGCCATGGCGTGATCTTCCGCTTCGAGCCCGCCTCCTACCGGATGGCCTGGAACATCTCCTTCACCGGCGACGACGAAAAGACCGTGGGGTCCACGCCACGACATGATTCCATGTACTACGAGCCCGGCAGCGGACTGCTCTTCGGCACCACCATCTACGTGAACGGCAAGAGCGAGAACACCAGCGGCGGCGGCGTCCTCTTTACCGTCGACCCCCACGGAGAGGGCTACCAGACACTGCACACCTTTGGCCGCTCCGCCGACGGCAACGACTGGAAGGAAGACGGCCGGCATGCCCATAGCTGCTTCATCCCCTCGAGCGATGGCAACAAGCTGTACGGGGCCACCGCATCCGGTGGACGGGCAAACGCGGGCACGATCTACACGGTGTCCCTGCCGGGGAAGCCGGCGTACTCCGCGCCGCTGTTCACCTGGCCCAAAAACGAAAAAGACGCTCCGCTGGGCAACGAACCGCACGGGCGGCCTGTTGTCTATCAAGCTGGGAAGAATGACATCTTGCTGGGTATGACGCGCAAGGGAGGCAAGCACGGCTTCGGCGTGGTCTATCGCTAT
>JBFWSD010000200.1:0-8553 GCA_050248575.1 Gemmataceae bacterium | reverse complement strand
ACCTGGCAGGGGCTGTGCAGGAACAGATCGATGCGATTTGTATCCAGCCCGACGACCAGCCGCGCCAATTCGAGATCCAACGCCTGGAGGTGCTCGTCGTAGCGCCAGGAAAGCCGTGAGCTGGATTGCTATGGACCTGCCCGATAACAATCGAATCCGGGCAGCTCGGGGATCTGGACCGCCGAATGATATTCGTGAAGGTAGCGACGGGAGATCTCAGCAAGGCGATTGCTGGGAACACAGAGTATCCGAGGCTGGCCCGGTATTTGGGCACGAAATTGTTCGTCCGAGAGCGGGAATCCAGCCAGCCCGCGATCGAAAACACCGTATTCGAAATGGTACTGCTTGCCTTCGGCCATCAAGTGCGCCAGCGGATCCCACGGAAAGTACGCTTCCCCCGGATGCTCTTTGAGATAGCGAGTTGCGATTTCCTGCTCATTGTCGGCACGTGGATCGAAATCGAGATAGGCACGGGCCGTTTGCTGAACCGAAATCCACAGCAAGACGGAAGTCAACACGACCGTGGACACCTTGAAAGCGTCGCGCACGCCTGCCGCCGAGTTCCAGCCAGCACGCAGGCACAGGCAAAGTGTGAGTGCAAGGAAGCCGGCGCTGGAACTGTACGCGTTGACGGCGCCGCCCACCTTCAATCGGCCAAGCAAAGCAAGCGGCAGCTGCCCGAGCCCAACCAGCAAGAACAGGCTCCAGCGCTGTTTTGCCATCCAGCCGGGCCGGCCAAGTTCACCGGACCACCACCAGAGAGCGATCGCGAGCACCAGAAAGGTGAGGGGCAGGAGCAGCTGCTCCTGAAACTCGAGGAAGGCGCTGGCCAGGTTGGTTGGAAAAACACCAACTTGCGGATGGCGGCCCGGAACCTGAACCAGGTTGAACCAGACCGCCGACGGATCGAGTAACACCAATCCCAGACCGCCAACCAGTATACCGGCAAGAAAAAGGCACAGAAGATATCGTAGCGCTGCCTGTCCACCCTCGGCAAAGAGTAGCCAAAGCGGCAAGGCAACGAACAGTGGCGCCATCACCTGCTTGCAACCGATGGACAACGCAACTGCGAGCGCCGAGGCGAACAGGATTCCATGGCGTGGCTGCGGATAGAAGTAGAGTAGCGCGCTGGCCAGGACCGCGAACCCGAAGGCAGCCCCATCGACGTGTACACGGGTAGCGACGCCCGCCAACCCTGGTGTGACGATCGTGATTAACAAGAACAGTCCCAACACATAGATGCGCAGACCGAATGCTGGAGTGGATTCCAGCCCTTCAGGATCCTGACCCAAGAGCCAGGCGACCGGTACAGCGTAAAGGAGAAAAGAAATCAGGCTGGCCGCGATGATCGCGCTGGTGGGTGTTGGCAGCATAGCCGCGGGCAAGAGCAAGCAGATCGGGACAGGTGGATAAATGTGCCCCGAAACCGGGCCGTGTCGCGCGGGCTGATAGATCGGGTGGCCCTGCAGGAGCGCCACCGATGGAGCCAGGCGGATCGCGTTCCAGTTCCAGGTGGGCGCCGTCCAGATTCCGTGACAGAAGTTTGCCAGCGGCACGGCCAGTACCAGCGGGAGTGATGCGCTGACTAGACGCCGAATCGGCTCCTCGCCTTGCTTGCGAACAAGCAGGTAGAAACCGGCGGCCAGGGCTCCCAGCAGCAGGCCAAGATACACCTTGATCATGATGACATTATAAGCCTTGGGCCAGCTTCGCAGAGTATGTGCGCAGCCGTGAAAACCATTGGTTCTTCGTTCATTCTCTCGGGCTGCCACTTGAATTACGCTGATCGGTAGCGATTCGTGGATTAGAATAAGGGCGAGCACGGCACCGATCGCCTTCTCCGCCAGGTGTGCCTGCACCGTTCCGGGTAAGTTGAATCCGAGTTGTACAGGCGAGTCCATGGAACCGCAAACGCAGCAGCCTTCGTCGAGCACCAAGTCTTCGATAGCCACGATTGATGATTTGCCGCTGGTCACTGTGGAAGCAGGTTCGCGGGGCTTTCTGGAACTCGGGGAGCTGTGGCGCTACCGGGAACTGTTCTACTTCCTGGTGTGGCGTGATTTGAAAGTTCGCTACAAGCAGACGGCGCTGGGTGTGATGTGGGCGCTGCTTCAGCCCCTGGCCATGATGGTCGTCTTCAGCCCGTTCTTCCACCGCTTGTCGGACATTTCCACGGGTGCGGTGCCGTATCCCGTCATCGTCAATGCGGGCATTCTGCCCTGGCAGTTCTTTGCCAATGCCATCAGCAATGCGAGTGGCAGCCTCATCGGCAGCCAGAGCCTGGTCACCAAGGTCTACTTTCCCCGTCTGATCATTCCGATCGCCGCCACCGCAACAGCACTGGTCGATTTTGCCATCGCGTTTGTGCTGCTGCTCGGGCTGATGCTGTACTATGGGTCGCCGTTCGGCTGGACCATTTTGCTGGCCCCGGGCATCATTCTGCTCTTGATGCTGACGGCCATCGGAATTGGGGTGTTGCTCTCGGCCTTGACCGTTGCCTACCGTGACTTCCGCTACGTGCTGCCCTACATGATTCAGCTGTGGATGTTCTCGACGCCCACCATCTACATGAAAGAACGCGCCCACCTCAATCCACGCTGGGGGCTGGTACTACCCCTGAATCCCGTGGATGGGCTGATCACCAATTTCCGGGCCATGATGCTCGGCGGCGACTACTCGTCCGAGTTTGCCTACGCTCTGGCCGTGTCGTCAACGGTCGGATTGTTGTTGCTCGTAGCAGGTTGCCGGTATTTCCGCCGCGTGGAATCTTCCTTCGCCGACGTGATATGAGCGTTTCGAGACGACCGATGCCTGAGCCCACCGTGAGCATCGTCCTCCCAATCTACAACCGGGCCGCCTTCTTGCCCCAAGCGCTCGCTTCCATCCGGGGGCAACGTTTCGAGGACTGGGAATTGATTGTGGTGGATGACGGCAGCACGGACAACTCTCGCGCCATACTCGATCGCGAAACGGCAGGCATGACGCAGTCATTCACTTACATCTACCAGGAAAACCAAGGCATGTACGGGGCCCGCAACGCCGGGCTATCTCGAGCGCGCGGCCGCTACCTCGCTTTCTTCGATAGCGATGACGTGTGGTTGAGCCATCATCTCCACGATTGCGTGGCCTCGCTCGACACAAATTCAGACGTAGACTGGATCTACGCTGCCTGCCGCATCGTGGACTGGACGACGGGCAAAGAAATGGCTCCGGATTCGTTTCGTATCCAAGGGAGGACCCGGCCCTTTCTTTCCCTGCACACTGAACGGCGCGGCGACCTGTACGTGCTCGACGATCCCGCCAGTCTCGAGTGCCAGCTCCGTGATGGGCTGTATTGCGGAGTGCAGAATGCCGTAATGCGGCCCTCGGTCTTTGCAGGCCGGCGCTATCGTGGCAGCAGGGACAACGTTGCCGAGGACGAAATCCTGCTCATCAAGGCACTGGCCGGAGGAGTCCGCCTGGCCTACTTCGATCGCGTCCACGTGATCTATCATGTACACCGAGACAACTCGTCGGCGGCTGCAAAGGAAGACGATCGCGAGCGCCGGGTCAAAGTCTATGCCGGCATCGCGGCAGGATTGGAAGACTTGCGCCGCGAAGGGATCCTCAAACGTGCCGAGCAGCGTGCCCTGGAACAACGCTTGAGCGTCGAATACTTCTGGCACCTGGGCTACAATTTACATTGGCAGCATGGGTACCGCGCCCAGGCCTTGAGCTATTTCTGGCGCGGCATCAAGTTGACGCCGGGCAACTGGCGGTTGTGGAAGACCTTCCTGCTGGCCCTGATACGGGTAATGCTGCCGTTTTCACGTAGACGCCAATGACCCTCAGGACCTGGGAACGGTCATGCCTCCACAGATCCGCGTACTCTACCTGACCATCAACCCGAATCGCGAAAGCACAACCCGGCCAACCGAGTACTGGATCACGAGTTTGCGAAGCCGTGGACTCGAACCAGTGCTGGTGACCTCGGAGCCCGGGCCGTTCATGACCTGGGCCAAGGCGCAAGGCATTCCGGGCTACACGCTGCCGTTGCCCTTCCCCAGCAAACTTCGCCCCTGGCCATTCCTGGTAGCCTGGTTCCGCCTGTGGCGCATCGTGCGCAGGCACCGGATTCAGCTCATTCATTGCAACGAACACAACGTCTATCCGATCGGGCAGTACCTGGCACGACTGTGTCGCCTGCCCGTAGTGGTAAGCGTTCACTTCACGGTGACGCGAGCATTCGCGGCGTGGGCTTTCGGTGGTGCGCGCCAACCGGATCGCATCTTCTTTCTGAGTGCGGGCAACCTCAGCGAATGCCGGCCGGCGGTGAGCGGAATCGTCGCCGAGTCGCGCTGGCGCTTGTTGCCCAACGTCATCGATCTAGACTGGTTCCGTCCCGACGAACAGCGACGTGTGCTGTTTCGCCGTCAACATCAGGTGGAAGCAGCGGTGGTCCTGGGAAATGCGTCGGCGTTGCGGCCGCGCAAGCAGCTGGAGCATTTTTTTGCGGCGACGGCCCGCTTGAACGATCCCCGCGTGCACGTGGTGGTCGCCGGGCGGGCCATGCCAGGCGACGAGCGCTACGCCGAGCAACTGCTCGACAATGCTCGACAGCTCCTGGGCGACCGCTTCCACTACTTTGGACATTGCAGCGACCTGCGCGAGTTTTACAATGGCCTCGACCTGTTCATCAACACCAGCCAGGAGGAGTCTTTTGGGCTGAGCGTGCTCGAGGCGTTGGCGTGTGGCTGCCCGGTTGTCGGTTATGCCAGCAAGTGTGTCGATGAACTGGTGCTCCCAAATGGCGGCGAGATCGTCGTCCAGGACAAGATTGACAGTCTGGCGACTGCCCTCGAGAACTGGTCCAACGACCCGCAAAGAATGGAGACCACCCGCGGCACAGCGCGGTTGCAGGTGGCCGAGAGATTTGACCCGCAACGGATTATTCTGCAACTCTGGAACGACTACCAAGAACTCGTGAAAGCTGGCAGGGATCGTCGTGACGCCTGACCCCGAGCGGCTGAAGATTTGTCTTGCCAGTCGGGCACCGTTCGTGGGTGGAGCGGAAGTGGCCGCGGAGCGCCTGGCCCTCGGGCTGACCGAAGCGGGCCATGAGGTCTTTGTGGTCCTCGATCATGCCGGTCCCGTGCTCGAGCGCATGAAGGGCGCCGGCGTGCGCTGCTTCTGTTCTCCATTGCCGCTGACGGACAAGTGGCGCTTCTGGCACACCTGGTCTGCGCGCCGGTCCTTGGGGCAGTTGCTCAGGAAGGAAAAGCCCCACGTTATTCACAGCAATGACCTGCCTTCGCATCAGCTGGTGTCCGCGGTGGCCCGCTCGTTAGAGCTGCCCTGTGTGTGCCACCATCGTTTCTTCTATGACGGCCCTGCCATCGACTGGTTCAACAAATACGGCGCGGACAAGCACGTTTTCATCTCGCGGGTCATGCAGGAACGTCTGTGCGCCGCCTCACAAGAACTCCGCAAGCAGCGAGCCGTGCAAATCTACGATGGCGTGGCCAGCACAAAACCTTGTAGTCCGGCCGAGCAAACTGCGTTGCGCCAGCGGCTCGGGCTGCCCGACAAGACTACGGTCCTGTTCGCCGGACAGATCATTCCCATCAAAGGTGTGCAGGACCTCATTCGCGCGTGGGCCAGGCTGGCAGCACCCCTGCGCGAATGCAGCCAGCTCGTCCTGGTCGGCGAGGACCTGCAAGGGCAAGGTCGCTACCGCCACGACATGGAGAAACTGGCTGCCGAATGCGACCAGGACATTCGCTTCACCGGGTTTCAGCCCGCGGTGGCCGACTGGCTGCGGGCTGCCGACATCGCGGTCGTGCCGTCTCATCAGGAACCGCTTAGCCTGGCGACACTGGAGGCGATGGCCCAGGGGCTGCCCGTCATTGGCGCTGATGTCGACGGCATCCGGGAGATCATTGTGCCAGAGGAAACAGGACTACTTGTCCCGGCCGCCGATCCGGCGCGCCTGGCCGAGGCGCTGGCGCGACTCATCGCCGATCATGAGCTGCGACGCCGGCTCGCCGATAATGGACACGAACGTTGCCGTGGCCAGTTCTCGCTGGAACAATCCGTGAACAAGGTGGTTGAGCAATATCGCGAGCTGTTGGGCCATGCAACCCGGGCCACTTGACGGATCTGTTACTCTTTCCCGCCACGCTCCGTCTTTTCAAAGAAGAGTTGTCGGGCCTGTTGACTCAAAACGTCCCAGTCAAAGTGGTCGACGGTCCACTGCCGGCCTGCGGCCCCCATGCCGGCCAGCCGATCTGGGTCTTTCAACAGCTCGGCGAGCTTTTCCGCCAACAGGTCGGGTTCCTCGCAAGGTAGAACCAGGCCAGTTTCAGGAATACGCATGGTTTCGGCCGTACCGCCCGATTCACCGGCCACCACTGGCTTGCCGCACGCCTGGGCTTCGAGCAACACCATGCCGAATCCTTCGAAGTCGGCGCCAATGGTTCGATTGGCCAGCACGAACAGATCACACTGCTGGTAGCACCGCTGTAACGTGGCATCGTCGATTTCGCCCATGAAGAGTACCTGGGCCTCCAGATGAAGTTCCCGGGCAATCGCCTTGAGCGGTTCCCGTTCCTCGCCGTCGCCAACGATGGCGCAGCGCAGATCGGGAAACTGCGTGCGCAGGCGGGCAACCGCGCGGATCAGCTGATCCTGGCCTTTACGTTTCTGAAGTCGACCAACCGTGAGGAGGACCGGGCCACTGCCCCAGCCCAGGCTCTGGCGGACCTGGACATCGCGCGATGCGGGCACGAAGGCCTTCGTGTCGACGCCGGGATACAGCACACGCACCTTGTTCGCGTTCACGGACCATTTGTCCACGATCATGTCGCGGGTATTGCGACTGTTCGCGATCAGGTACTCGGCCCGTTTCAAGATGGGCCGAACCATCAACGTCAGTTCACGGCTTGTGGACACCACGCTGAGATCCTCGCCATGCACGTAACACAGAAACGGCAAACGATTCCACCAGCCCAGGAGAAAAGCGATCAGCCCTTCCGGCAAGCAGCGACCGGCGTGAATACACGTCACCTGCTGACTCCTGATGATGGGTTGCAGTCGCTTTACGGTTCGCAAGTAACCAAACAGGTCACGGCGCAACCCACGGTCAACGAAACGAAAGGGGAGCCGAAACGGAGGCGTGGCGAGACTGGCGTCAACGGTCTCGTGTCCGGGCGCCTCGCCGACGGCGAAGGCAACGGCCTCGGCGGGCAGACGCCGGTACAGTTCGTAAAACCAGCGTCCGCTCCCGCCGGCTCGAGGTGGAAAGACCTCATTCACTAGCAAGACGCGTTCACCCATGGTTTGACGATAAGCCTCGCAGACCGTGCGGGATCATCGAACGGCCGTCGGCTCGGGGTAGGAGAGTTCGTGCGCCGGTGCCTCGATGAACGGTTCTCGTTGAAAATGACCTTCCAGGAGCAGCGGGAACTGCGCACCGATCAGCAGCAAAAAATACGATAGTTCGAATACTTCGAGAGAGAGAAACAGGCTGCCCACACAGAAAACCCCCATGCTGCATTCCACGCCATTGACCAGTGCTTTCAAATGCTGGGTATCAGCGCCGGGGTGCTGACGAATTACACGCCGTGCCCTTACCAGCCCCACCCACACAGACCAGAGCGCGAACACGTAGATCCCCATGCCAACGATGCCGGAATCGGCGGCGATCTGAATGTAAAGGTTGTGAATGGTACGATCCTGTTCCGAGCCATAACGGTACATGTACACGGGCGAATTGCGAAATCCCACGCCGAAGAGTGGATGATCGAGGGCCATCTCCCAGCCGGCCTGCCAAGAACGGAAGCGGCTCTGAGCACTGTCGTCTTCCTCGTACTTCTGGATCGAGAAAAAGCGCTCCCGGATCTCATTCCCGGCCATGATGGGCAGCATCAGCCCCACGGCCACAAAGGCCAGGGTCATTTGTTTCTTGTGTTGGCTGCGCAGATAGAAAAGCGGCGCCGTCAACACCAGCGTCACCATGGCGCCGCGCGAATAGGTCAGGAGTACGGCATGGATCAATGATGGAATTGCCGCCGCGAACAGCCAGCGCCACCAGCGCCGGGTTCCCTCCCACACAAACAAGCACAGCGGAACTCCCATCGCCAGCATCATCGCTGCGCCGTTGTTGTCCAGCCCACTGTAGCCGGAATGGAGAATGCTAATCTTGCGCACTTTCAAGTACTGAAAGTTCACTTCATAGCCGATGTAAGCCAGGCAGAATGCAGCCATGATGAGCAAGAGCCAGAGTTGCTGGACCGAGCGTAACAGGTAGGCCGAAACCGCGAACATCAGCAACATCTTGAGGAGTACCACCAGGTACAGTGCCGAGATTTCATGGTAGAAATCGGCGAACATGTACGACAGGCAAACCCAGCCGCCGTACATCAAGATGACGAGGTGCGAGGTGGACAAACCCAAGGGCCCGGGTCGCTGCGCGGGCGACACCAGCTGGCCGCGGGCAAGCTCATCTCTCTCTCCTTTCCAGGAAACCAGCCCCAGAGCGTGGGCCACTGCTGCCAGGATGGTCGCCAGCGCTAC
>JBFWSD010000199.1:0-8559 GCA_050248575.1 Gemmataceae bacterium | reverse complement strand
TGATTTTATCAGCTTGCGACATAGCCACGCCTCGCGTGCGCGTCGGGCCAACGGCAACCCGAATTGCTCTTTTCCCCGGTGTCGGGCTTTGTTATCTCCCCCCAGCCCGGATTCCCGGGCCAAGGTGCGCATCTGGTGGGTGAAGGGAGTTACCCATGGCGACTCGGAATATCCTTACCGTCCTGGCTGCATCACTGGGGCCGCTCTGCCTCTTCCCAGGGCACCTGTCCGCGCAGGTTCATCGCAACAGCTTCGAGACTCGCGAGCTGCGCTGGAGCAAGGGAGACGCCGACGCCTCGTACCAGGAAACCGTTCACGACATTACCGACCGGGCTGCCCACACCGGGCAGTTCAGCGAGCATATCCAGATCACCGCCGACAACGGCAGCTACATCCATTACCTCTATCCCAGCGACCGGGCCGCCATCTGCGACGAGCTCAACGCCAGTGTGTGGATCAAGTCGAACCGGCCCGGCATCCGCCTGATGGCCCGGCTGGTGCTGCCCCGCGAGCGCGATCCGAACAACCTCGATGCACGACTGACGACTACCTTGCGTGGCGACGCCTATCAGCTGACGGGCCGCTGGCAGCGTCTCGAGCTGCGCCGTCCGGTCAAGCTGGCCAAGGAACAGCAACAGTTCATGCGCGCCGACCTGAAGCGTGACGTCGACTTCACCGATGCCTTCATCGATCGGCTCATCCTGGACCTGCACGATGGACCCGGGCTGACGGAAGTGTGGATCGACGACGTGGAAGTGAGCCCGGTACAAGTGGATGCGGTGCCCACGCAGCAGCCCCGCGCCATCGAGACCAAGGTGACGCCCGACGGGCCGGTGGCGCCGGTGCGGCCGCCGCGTCGGCCCGCCGTGGTCGAGCTCAACCAGGACCAGCTCTTTGTCAGCGGGCAGCGGTTCTTCTTCCGCGGCATCCGGCACAGCGACACGCCCCTCAAGGCTTTGCGCGACGCCGGCTTCAACGTCATCTGGGTCGACTACCAGACGTCGCCGCAGCTCATCGAAGAAGCCATCAACCTGGGCTTCTGGCTGGTGCCGTCGTTGCCCGCCACGTCGGCCGATCCGCGGCTGGCCTCGCTGGGCAAGCTGAGCCACGAGGTCACGCGTTTTCTGGCCGGCGACGCGGTGCTATTCTGGGACCTGGGCGGCGGCTTGATGGAAGAACAGAAGGACGCGGTGGCGATGGCGGCGCGGGCCGTCCGTTTTGCCGATCCGCAAAAGCCGATCGGCGCCGATATCTGGGATGGCTATCGCCCCTATTCGCGCACGCTCGACCTGGTCGGCGCGCATCGCTGGCCCTTGATGACCGGGCTCGAACTGAAGCAGTATCGCGAATGGCTTGAACAACGCCGCCTGCTGGCGCGGCCGGGCTCGTTCACCTGGACCTGGGTGCAGACGCACTTGCCCGAGTGGTACACCAAGCTCGTCTACAACCGTGAAGACACCGAGAGCATGCGCGGCTTCGAAGAGCCGATCGGCCCGCAACCCGAGCACATTCGCCTGCTCAGCTACATCGCGCTGTCGGCGGGCAGCCACGGGCTTGGGTTCTGGTCCGATCGTTTCCTGGCCGACACCCATCAGGGGCGCGATCGCCTGCTGGCCCTCGGGCTGCTCAACCTCGAACTGCAAATGCTCGAGCCGCTGTTGACGACGGCCGACCAGGCCAAGTGGATCAAGACCTCGGTGCCCGACGTGAAGGCCGCGGTCATGCGGACCAAGCACGGCGTGCTGGCCCTGCCCATGTGGCTCGGCGCCGGCGGGCAGTTCGTCCCCGGACAGGCTTCGGTGTCTCAGCTCAAGATGGTCGTTCCCGAGGTGCCGATCGGCGCACAAGCGTGGCTGGTCACGCCCGCCGACGTGCGCTCGCTCCGCTCGGAACGCGTGCCGGGCGGCTATCGCGTCACCGTGCCGGAATTCGGCGTGGCCGCCGCCATCGTCTTCACGACCGACAACAGCCGCACGGGCTTGCTGGTCCGTTTCCAGGATCAGGCGGCCCGCATGAGGCAGCTGGCCGCTCAGTGGGCTCACGACCTTGCCCAGGTCGAGATCGACAAGGTCGAACGCATCGAGACTCAGCTCGAGCAAATGGGGCAGACACTGCCGGACGGCACAACGCTCATGGCCGACGCGCGGCGCCGCCTTGCCGAATCGGAGCGGCTCTGGAACAACGGTCTTTATCGCGACGCCTACGCCGAGGCCGAACGGGCTCTCCGCCCGCTGCGCATCCTCATGCGTGGGCAGTGGGAAAAATCGCTCAAGGGGCTCGATGCGCCGATTGCCAGCCCGTATGCCGTCAGCTTCTTCACGCTGCCCCAGCATCTGCGCTTTGTCGAGGAGATCAAGCAAACGACGCCGCTGGCCAACCTGGTGACCGATGGCGGTTTCGAGCTGCCCCCCGAGCAGCTGGCGCTCAACTGGACATCGCAGGAGACCACGCTCGACGAGGTCACGCTCTCGGCGCGACGCGTTGACACGGGAGCCCAGGAAGGCAAACAATGCCTGGAGCTGAAGATTGAGCCGCGCAAGAACGTGGATGCGAATGGCAAGCCGCAGCCGGCGCCGCTGGCGCTGGAACGGACCTTCCTGGCCATCAATAGCCCGGTGGTGAAGCTGGCCCCGGGCACGCTTGTCCGCATCAGCGGTTGGGTGAATGTGCCCAAGAAGATCGGTGCTTCCGTGGATGGCGTGCTCTTCTACGACAGCGTCGGCGGCGAGCCGCTGGCCATTCGCCTGACCGAGCCGACCCCGTGGCGGCGTTTCACCCTCTATCGCCGTGTGCCGGCCTCGGGCAACATCAACGTCACGATGGCGTTGACCGGCATTGGCACCGCGTACTTCGACGACGTGCGCATCGAGCCCCTCGCGCCGGGCAACACCACCGTGTCGCGGCCCGCGACGACGGGGCTGCCCGTCTCACGCACAATTCCCTGAAACCTAGTCGCGGTGTTTCTGACGCAGCCGCGGCGACTGGCACAGGAGCCACTGCACGCGCTCGAATTCATTCAGCCAGTCGTTCACGACCTGGTTGACCAGTGGATCCTCGTGCCCGCCGATGCCCGTCGGGCAACTGGCCCCGAGCTGGTCGCGCACCAGCTGGCGATATTTGCTGAGCGTCCGCTCCCCGAAGCGGGCCACCTCGAAACCATCCTCGCTGAAGAAGACGACCACCGGCACACGGTTGCCGCCATTGACCTGCAAGACCTGCTGGACGTCGGCATGATCGTCACGATCGAGAAAGCGCAGCTTGATGGTGGGAGTGAGCTCGGCGAAACGCTCGAAGATCGGGCACTGGTTGACGCAGTCGCCGCACCAGGCCCCGGCCAGGCATAGCACGGGCATCTCGCGGCGAAACGCCGTCAAGATTGAACGGTGGTTGGCCGAGAGTTGCAGATTCGCGTGAAACTGCTGCCAGCGTTCATGCTGCACTGGATTGGCATAGCGTTCGAGGAACGCGGCATAGGTGAGGCCTTGCTGATACTTGGCAAAGAGGTTCATGGCAGGTTCTCGTTGGTGCGGCGGGCAATCGTCTTTCTGGATCAGTGTAGCAGCCCTGCCGCTGCGAGTCAGGCGAACATTGTCATAGAATCTTCCTGAGTCGTCGGCGCGAACTTTGTGGAGTGGGGCATGCCGAAACTGAATCTCGCGCGGAGCAGTTTGCTCGTGGTCGATTGCCAGGAGGCCTTCAGTGAACTGAGGCCAAAGGAACTGCCCGTCAAGGGGGCGCTCAAGATCGTGCCGAAGATCAATCGCCTCCTGAAGCTTGACTGGAAACGGATTGATGCCACGCAAGACTGGCATCCGCCCGATCATGCAAGTTTCCTCGGGCAGCGCGACAACGTCTATCCGCCCCACGCGGTCATGGATACGCCAGGCGCCAACTTTCTGCCCGGGCTGGACACGCACCGCTTCCAGGCCATCTGGCGCAAAGGTTTCCAACGCCACCGCGATGCCTACGACGTGGTTTCCCAGCATCCCGAATTCATTCACCTGCTACAGGCCAGTGGCGTGAAGACCGTGGTGATCTGCGGGCTGACCACGAACATCTGCTGTTACTACAACGCCCTGGCCCTGCGGCGCGGCAACTTCGCGGTCTGGATCGTCGAAGACGCCAGTGCCGGCATCGACATTCCCACCCTCGGCCTGTACCAGGCCCAGGCCAAGCAAGAAGCCCAGAGCCGCGGCGTCAAGTACGTGAAGACGGCTGAGGTAGTCCGTGGTCCGTAGTCCGTGGTCCGTCAGTGCGACGGATTACTGACCACTGACCAAACGAAGGAATCTCTCATAAGGCCCGGCCCACTGGTCGGCGTTGCGGGGCTCGTAGGTTTTTACTTCGAAGGAGCGGCGGACGACTTCGCGCCCGTCCGCTAGCGAGTCAATCAGGCCAAGTCCCATGGCCTGGACCAGCACGTTGCCGATGGCCGTCGCTTCCACGGGGCCCGCCTGCACCACGCAACTACACGCATCGGCCGCCAGCTGGCAGAGGAGTTCGTTCTGGCAGCCCCCGCCGACGATGTGGATCACTTCGATCTTGTTGCCCGACAGTTCCTCGAGGCGTTCTTTCACCCAGCGATAGCGCAGGGCCAGGCTCTCCAGGGCACAACGAATGACGGCTCCGGGTTCTTGCGGGACGGGCTGCCCGGTCTTCTTGCAGTAATCGGCGAGCGCCGCCGGCATGCTCGCAGGCAGGATGAACGACTCATCGTCCGGATTGACGAGGCTGACAAAAGGCGGCGCCGCCGCCGCAAGGGTGGCCATTTCCTCATAAGTATACGTCTTGCCCGCGCGATCCCAGGCGCGGCGGCATTCCTGCACCAGCCACAGCCCCATGATGTTCTTGAGCAAGCGCGTCGTGCCGTTCACGCCACCTTCGTTGGTGAAGTTGAACTCGAGGGCCTTCTCGGTGACGACCGGCGTCGTGGTCTCGATCCCCATCAGCGACCAGGTGCCCGAGCTGATGTAGGCCCAGTTCCTCTTCGCGTCGGCGGGCACGCCGGCAACCGCGGAGGCCGTATCGTGCGTGCCCGGCGCGATCACCGGGACGGGGTTGAGTCCGGTTTCGCTGGCGATCGTGGTCCGCAAGGGGCCCAGCACCTGCCCGGGCTGCACGACCGAGCCGAATATCGCGGTTGGCAGCCCTACCTGCTGCAACAAGTCGAACGACCAGTTGCGCGACTTCGGATCGAGCAGCTGTGTGGTGCTGGCGTCAGTAAACTCGTTCGCCTTGACGCCGGTCCACCAGAAGTGGAACAGGTCGGGAATCATCAGGAAGTGCTGGGCCATGTCGAGCAACGGCGACCGGTCGCGCTTCAGCGCCAGCAGTTGAAAGAGCGTGTTGAGACGCATGAACTGGATGCCGGTGTGGCGAAAGATGTCCCAGCGCGTGATCGACTTGAGAGTCTCTTCGACGATGGTCTCGGTGTGCGGGTCGCGATAGTGGCGCGGGTTGCCCAGCAGCGTGTCTCCCTTGCCAAGAAAGGCAAAATCGACCCCCCAGGTATCGATACCCAGGCAATCGACGCCGCCGAAGCCGGCCGCACAGCGGCGCATGCCGTCGAGCATCTCGGCGTGCAGGCGGAGCACGTCCCAGTGCAGCGAATCGAGCGTGCGGATGCCGCCATTGGGAAAACGATGAACGACTTCGAGTCGGAGCTTGCTGCCGTCGAAGAGGCCGAGCAGGGCCCGGCCACTCTCGGCCCCCAGGTCGAATGCGAGAATCTTCTTGTCCATGGAGGTTTTTCCTGTTGCGCTGCCGATGATTTGCGATCTGGGATTCGACCGCGAACCAAGTATAAAGAACGAGTAGGAAAGGACAAGGACAGGAATGTCGTTTCGCCGTGCGGGACTTCGGCGCGACGATGCCTGCGATCATCGAAGAAGGAACGCGCATGTCTCGGATCTTCGTGCAGAACATGGCCGACGGCCAGGCCGTCGAGGAAACCTATCTGGTCACCGACAAGCAACTGCGGGCCAATCGCAACGGCAACTTCTACCTGCAAATGGACCTCAACGACCGCACCGGGGCCATCAACGCCCGCTTGTGGAATGCGGGCGAGCATCTGTTTCGCAGCTTCGAGGTGGGCGATTTCCTCTTCGTCAAAGGCAAGGTGCAGCTCTTCCAGGGCGCCTTGCAGATGATCCTCGACAAGATCGAGCGGGTTGGCCCGGATCGGGTCAACCTGGGAGACTTTCTGCCCCATACCGAGCACGACATCAGCAAGCTGCTCGAACGGCTGCGCGGCATCCTGATGCGTATGGAGAATCATCACCTGCGTGCCCTTGTTGAATGCTTCTTGATGGACGAGAACTTCGTCACCGGGCTGTGCCGCGCGCCGGCCGGCATTCGCAATCATCACGCCTACCTGGGCGGGCTGCTCGAGCACATGGTCAACCTGCTCGACGTCTGCGAACGGATCTTGCCCCTCTATCCCGAGCTGGACCGCGATCTCTTGCTGACGGGCGTGTTCCTGCACGACATCGGCAAGGTCCGCGAGCTGAGTTACTCGCGCACGTTCGGCTACACCGACGAAGGGCAGCTCGTCGGCCACCTTGTTATTGGCGTGGAGATGCTGAACGAGAAGGCGGCTCGTGTGCGCGACCTGACTGGTGAATCCTTCCCGGCCGAGCTGCAGATGCGGCTCAAGCACATGATCCTGAGCCATCACGGCACCTACGAGTTCGGCAGTCCCAAGCTGCCCATGACGCCGGAGGCGATTGCCCTCCATCATCTCGACAATCTCGACGCCAAGGTGCACACCTACACGCGTGAGATCCGCAACGACAAGAACACCAGCTCGGCCTGGACTCCGTTCAATCACAACACCCAGCGCCGCCTGTACAAGGGCCCCATCGAGGGAAGCGAAGGTGTGCTCACCGACATGAACGGGGACGAGGGCTAGCGAGAAATTCCCAGCCCGGGCAACCCTATCCTTGGGTAGAATGCAGGCAGCGATCGCACTTCGCATTTGGTTGGAGGGAACCATGAACCACGAGGCGGATGCCCACGTCGAGGAAGTCGAGCTGCACGGGCACATCATCGATTCGCTGCTCTTGCCCAAGGTGCTTGATGAGATCCTGACGCGCGGGGGCAGCTACGAGATCAAGGACATTCGCATCGGTCAAAAGCAGACCGACTCGAGCTACGCGCGGCTGGGTGTAAGAGCCCCCACGCCGACTCTCCTGCAAGAGATCCTCGACAACATCCACGATCACGGCGCCGTGCCGGTGATGGCCCAGGACGCGTCGGTGGTTCCCGCCGACATGGACGGCGCTTTCCCCGAAGGTTTCTACAGCACCACCAACTATCGCACCCAGGTCCGCCTCGAGGGCGAATGGCTGGATGTCGAGGACCAGGAGATGGACTGCGGCATCCTGATCGACCCGGAAGGGGCCGGCCGCTGTCTGCCCATGGCGTCCGTGGCGAAAGGGGACCTGATCGTGGTCGGGCGGACCGGCATCCGCGTCTTGCCCGCCGAGAGTGAGACCAGGCCGCACCTGTTCGAGTTCATGGCGAGCGCCGTCTCGAGCGAGAAACCGAAAGCGGTCACCGTGCGCGAGATCGCGGCAGCGATGCGGCGTTGCCGCGCTTCGGGGGAGAAGATCATCGCGGTGCTGGGCCCGGCCGTGGTGCACACGGGCTCCGCGGAACACATCTGCAAGCTGGTCCGCCTGGGCTACATCAATGTGCTGTTCGCGGGCAACGCGCTGGCCGCCCACGACATCGAGTCGTCGCTGTTCGGCACCAGCCTGGGCGTGTACCTCGATCGCGGGCTGCCCGCCGAAGAGGGGCACGAACATCATCTCCGCGCCATCAACTCGATGCGGCGGCTCGGCTCGATCCGCGCCGCGGTCGAAAAAGGCCTGCTCAAGAGCGGCATCATGTACGAGTGCGTGAAGAACAAGGTGCCGTTCGTGCTGGCGGGCTCGATCCGCGACGACGGCCCGCTGCCCGACGTGATCACCGACACCTTGGTGGCCCAGCAGCGGATGCGCGAGCACGTGCCGGGCACGGGCTTCTGCCTGATGGTGGCGACGGCCCTGCATTCGATTGCCACGGGCAACCTGTTGCCCGCCTCGGTGCGAATCGCCTGTGTCGACATTAACCCGGCCACCGTGACCAAGCTGACCGACCGGGGCAGCTGGCAGACCATCGGCATCGTCACCGACGTCGAGCCCTTCCTGCGCATCCTGGTCAACGAGCTGGAAGCGACGGTTTCGTGACTCAACTCTTCGACCAGTGCGTCTTGAGGGCAGCCCGCACGTCGTCGGCCTTCGCGCCCGGTTTGAGGTGATTGTAGAAGAAGCGAAGGAGTTTCTGGTCGAGGTCGCTCAGGCGCTCGGCGTTGCCCCCATCCGCGCCGTTCTGGAAGAAGATGCTGTCGGGAAAGGCGGGCGAGTCGCTGGCCGGGCCAAGCGACTGCGTGATCTCTTCCAGCAAGAAATGCCGCAGCTTCTTGCCCTCCAGCTTGTCCTTGGCGATGAGCACATAGGCCTTGGTGAGCTCGAACTTCCCGTTCCAGCTGAGGTGGAAGTAGCCCCAGTTGCCCTC
>JBFWSD010000198.1:0-8566 GCA_050248575.1 Gemmataceae bacterium | reverse complement strand
CGAGCAGCTCAACGATTTCGTCGCGGCACTGGTCGACATTGCCCTCGTTCTAGATGCGTGCCGATTCCCCATTCGACTCCAGCACGTAGATCTGCTTGGCATCTCCCAGGACTGGTATATTGGCCACATGCGACACGAAGATAAGCTGCCTTCGCTTCTTTGAGGCAAGGATAGCCGTGACTATCGTCTCGCAAATGAAACGGTTGTCCAGCTGGTCTTCCGGTTGATCGACAATCAACGGATTGTCGTTTTCGAGCAATAGAAACGGCATGATCGCCGTGCACTTCTGGCCCTTCGAGAGGTTGGCCAAGTCCTTGTAGTCGTCGCCGTCCTTCAACTGGATAATCGGCTCGTCGATCATCTCGGCAACTTCCAGTTCCAGGAGGCGGTCGGCGTCCATCAAGGCGGCCATGACCTTGCTGGCCTGGTCGCGGTTGATCCCGGCCTTTTCCATCAGTGATCGTTCGTCACGGCTTCGGATGGTGTCGGCAAGATCGAAGGGGCCGAAGGCGTTCACCAGCTTCTCGGTGACAAGTCCCGAGCGCATGCGCGCATTCTTGAACACCTCTTCTAAGTGATTCCGATAGGGCTCAGGGTTACCCGCCTGGCGCACGTCCACTCGGATTGTCGGCCCGAGTTGCTTGTTAAGCGTCTTCGCGATGCGCTGGCGAATGGCGAAAAGTTGGTTTCGCGCCTCGGATAGGCGGTCCAGCAGATCGCGTCGTTGGGCCAGGGCCTTGTTGAGCTTCGTGCCGATCTGCTTGCGCTGGTGCTGCTTGGCCACCAGCTCGGCGCGAAGAGTCTCCAAGCGGGTGCGCTCGGCCAGTTCCTTTTGTACGATCCGGTGCTTTTCCACAAGCTCGCGGAAAGCGACTTCCTGCTTGGCATGCGCCTGCGAGAGCTTGGTGTCGGTCGCCTCCATATGACCTCGTGTCGTCGCAATCTTCTGCTTGGCTTCCTGGATGTGTTGGTCCACTTCTCTGGCGCAGGCCAGGAGTTTCTCGCGCAACAAGGAGACGAGCTTCCCATTCGGGCCGTCGACAATCTCGGGCGCAAAAAGTAGTTCGGTCTGCTGCTTGATCTGTCCCTCGCACTCGCCAATCCCACGGGAAAGATGATCCAGGTTTTCCGTCATGGATGCGACGGCTAGGCGCTCGCTTTCGCGAAGGCCCTTTTCGGCCTGGGCGCGGTCGATCGCCTTCTTGTCGCCACCGCTGATGCTCGATGCCTTCAGCTTCTCTTCGACTGTCGGCAGGTTGGCAAGGTCTTCGTCCAAGGCCAAGGATTGTTCTACTAGCGGAGCCACCTGGCTCGCGTTCGTTCTGACGGCGGCCACGAGCGCCTTGATCCCGGCCTCGAGCTTGGCGATCTCATCGGCTGCAAAGCTGTCGACCAGCCTGAGTTGAGAAGCGACCCGGTCGGCAATACCCTCGATCTCGCTCTGGCTAAAGAAATCGGCGCGAAAGACGCCGCTAGGACGCAGCTTGCCGCTGGGGTTTTCGTCTGCGGCGACGACAGTTGGTTCCTCGCCGGCAATCCGACTGATCGTGTAGCGCAAGCCCTCACGAGTCTCGACAGTGACCTGCACCCTCCCGTCATCGAGGTTGTGCTTGACCAAGGATTCGATCCGGCGTCGCTCGTTCGCTTCCTCGGGCAGGGCAGCCAGCGTCCACCGAAGCAACTCAACGAGAGTCGTCTTGCCAGTGCCGCGTCCGCCGATGACGCAGTTGAAGCCAGGGGCAAACTCGAAGCGAAGGTTGTCGAGGAAGCCGCCAATGAACTCAATGGACTCGATGCGGTGCATGACTCATCTCGCAGGTGACACGAATGCGATGAGACTACTGCGAATTCCCTGGCTCGTCAAGGATCTGGCGTAGCTGGCATGGAGGCGTAGTACGCGGCGTTGCTTTTCTCGCGTTGAGTTCGCACGGAAGTGGACCCCATTTTTAACACACACCAAGGCGTGCAATTCACGTCGGCCCCTTTAACGACCTGACCAACGCCTTCAAGGCCTTTCGTACGCACGCGATCAAGGAGTGCGGCCCCTACCGCGCCAGCCACTTCAACATCACCATCGAGATGTCGCTGGGGGCCTTGGTGCGCAACTACGAGATCGCCCGGCCGAGCGGAGGGGAAGGGATTCGAATCATCACGAATTCCCCAAGAAATACCGCGAATCCTGACACCGACGGCGCAGAATCCGGCGCACTAGCTATCCACGCGCCTAACGACCCAGCCTTGGCCACGCTGATGTTCGTCTGGCCCACGCTCCCGAATGCGATCCGCGCCGGCATCCTGGCGATGGTGGGGGCGGCGGGCGGGTCGACCGAGGCAGTCAACGCCGGAGTTTACTCGGACAATTACTCGGATCGGACACTTGCTGTGCCGACTAGGTTCTCGATCAAAAGATCACTTGAAACCGGGTCATTAGAGCGTTTGAACTTCGGTGGATACTGCCCGGGCTGACGCCGAACCGCACGGGATCATCGTACCAGGCGTGCTCGTAGTTGAGCTGGAGGCGGACCAGCGAGTTGAGATACCAGTTGATGCCGAGCGTCATCTCCGTGGCGCCGCTGCTCCACAGCGTGGGATCGACGAGCTGGTTCGCGCCGGGCTGAAAGGCATTGCTGGCCACGCTCAGACGCGAGACCCGGCCGACCAATTCCCAGGCGCCGTAGCCGCCGTGAAAAGGACGCTGTGGATCGAAGGGACGCAAGGGCTGCAGGGCGCCCGCATAGCTGGTGCGCGTCTCGCCCGTGAGCAAGAGCGATGACAGGATGAAGAAGCCGTCGAACGGGACCGTGACCCTGCCAGGCTGAACGCCGCCCGGCGTGCGCGGTGCCTGGATTTCCTGATCCATCCAGAAGACTTGCGCGACGATGCCCAGGGGGCCGTAGAAGTAGGCCAGCTCGGGGCTGTAGCGATTGCGCAGGCCATTCGCGACGACCCCATTGTTGAACTGCAGCCAGGTGATGCCGGACGGCGTGATCAGCCCGGCCGGCAGCATCGGCTCTTGCTCGATGCCGGTGGTCACGCCCATGCCAAACATCAACGTGCGCAGCACCGGGAAGTCGTCGCTGTTGAACGGTCGGAAGGCAACGCGGCCGGCGACGTCCTCGCGATCGTTCGAGTCGCCGTTGCCGTCGCGCTGGCCATTGAAGGCGGAGAAGCCGTACTCGAAACGGCCAGCGAACGCCTCGCGGCCGTGCAGCATGACGCCGACGTCGCGGGCCGGCACAAGCTGATCGATGAGCGAGCGTTCCATCAGCGGATAGAATCGGTCCTGGATCAGTTGTTCGTAGCTGAACGGCTGCTTGAACTTGCCGAACGCAAACTGCCCCTGGTCCCAGGGGCGGGCGTTCACGTACGCATCGGTGATGCGCGGCTGATTCTGGCCGAAATCGGGCAAGAGGCGGAACTCGAAGAACTCGTACACGATGGCCTCGATACCGAGACGCGCCCGCCTCACCACGAACTCATCCACGATCTGCGTGTTGTTGCTGATGAAATAGGCGCGATAGTCAGGCTGGAGCTGACCGGTGATGCGCAGCCGATACTTGCGGTCGGGCGACTGGATGAAGAAGCCGTTGCTCCAGCCGGCAATGGAATCGGCACCAAAGCGATCGGGCGCGATTCCCGGGCTGCCCGGCGCACCGGGTGCTTGTAAGGTGACGAGTCGGTCGGCGGCGTCGATTGCCACGTCGGACGGCGCAGGTAGGCTTTGCTCTGGAGGCAGCTCGTCCAGGACTTCGATCACTCCCTCCGGCGGCTTGGGCTCGGCGGTTGGGCTTGCCGGCTTGCCCGGAGGCGCTTGCCTTTCCACCTGAAGCTGTCGGACAATCGCTTCCAGCTCCTGAACGCGGCGTTCCAGGTCCTTCTGGGAAGCTGGGGGATTCTGTGCCTGCGCTCCGGCAGGCAAGACAGCGAGCAAGGAGGAGGCGAGCAAGACTTTCTTCCATGTCGAGAACATGATCGACCTCGCGAGTATCGAGCGTGCCTCCGTCGTTTCCGGTCAGTCACGCGAAATCGATGATGAGCCTCCCGCGAACGGGTCAGCATATAGTCGTTATCGTCGCCAGAATCGGCAAACTTTAGCTAACTCCCTCACTTGCTACGGCTTCGCGGCACGCGCATTCTTTCGGTGCGTTCAATCTGGATGACGACTCCGTCTTGCACTGTGATGTCGACGCGGCCGAAGCGAAGGCCGCGCAGTGCTTGTTCGATCAAGGCAAGCGCCGACTGGCCGGGCTCGCCCTCCCTTGCACCGGCTGGTTTCTGGGTCATTGCAAACTCCTTCAGGATGGATGCCAGAAGCATCAAAAGGTCCACACCATTGGGATCAGGATGACGGCCACGAGCCAGAGTAAGAAGTTCAGTGGTGCGCCTATGCGCAAGAAGTCGGTGAAGCGATAACCGCCTGGGCCGTAGACCATCATGTTGGTCTGGTAGCCAATTGGTGTCATGAAGCTGGCTGACGCTGACAGTATCAAGGCCATCAAAAAAGGACGTGGATCGGCATCGTAGAGCCGGGCCGTCTCCAGGCAGAACGGGAACATCAGCACGGCGGCCGCGTTGTTGGTGATGACCTCGGTCATCAATGAGCCGAGCAGATAGATCACGGCCACGGCGGCGATCGGCCCCCAGGCTTGGGTTCCGCCTACCAGGGCGCTGGCGATGGTCGTCGCCGCTCCGGAGTTCTGCAAGGCCGTGCCGACGCCGATAGCGGCTGCGATCGTCACAAGGACTTGCCATTCCTCGCTGCGCCGGGCTTCGCCCGAGGAGATACAGCCGAGCGCCACCATGAGCACGGCCGTCAAAGTCGTGGCCAGCACGATCGGCACCACACCCGTGGTCATCAGTGCGATCAACACCACGAAGAGCAGGCTGGCGATCCAGGCCCGATCGCGGCGCAGGGCACGCCAGCCATCCACGTCGCTGACCAGGAAGAAGGCCGGATCATTGCGGTGGGCGCGGACGAAGTGCGGCCGGGTCTGCAGCAACAGGGTGTCGCCCGGACTGAGCTGGATGTCGCCAACCTTGCGTTCGACACGCTGCCCTCCCCGATGCACCGCGACCACGGCCGCACCGTAGGTGGCACGGAAATCGGCGTCACGAATGGTCTTGCCAATCAAGGGCGATTGCTGGGAAACGACCGCCTCGCACAAGACTCGGCGGCGCTGCTTCTGCGGCGACACTTCGTAATCGGGATCGGCGATCGGCACCAGGCCGGGGATCTTTTCCAGCTCGATGATGCTGCTGACGATTCCCGTGAAGATCAGCCGATCATTCTTCTCGATCACGTCGTCAGGGCCGACCGGCGCCAGCGTCTGGCCGTTCCGGTCGATCTCGATCAAGAACAGGCCAGGCAATTGCCTGAGGCCTGCCGTCGCAACGCTCTGGCCCACCAAGCGGCAGCCAGGCTGCACCAGCATCTCCGCCAGGTACTCGCGTCGCGATTCGCCGAGCTGCTCCAACAGTTCCTTCCGTTCGGGCAGCAGTACCCTGCCGAAGATCAACAAGTAGCCGAAGCCAATCAGCGCATAGGGCAGGCCGACCGCGCCGATCTCGAACAGGCCCATGCCAGGCAGACCATTCTGGATCATGAGGCCGTTGACAACCAGGTTGGTCGAGGTGCCGATCAGCGTGCAGGTGCCGCCCAGGATGGCGAGATAAGACAGCGGAATCAGCAATCGCGACGGCGACACCTGGTTGCGGCGGCACCAGTCCATGACCACCGGCACGAACATGCCCACAATGGGCGTATTGTTCAGAAAAGCCGACAGCGGTAGCACGACACCGGCCAGCCTGGTCAGCGCGCCCTTCTCGGACTTCGCCCGGCCGAGCACGTGGTGCCCCACGTAATCGAGGACTCCGGTTTCTCGCAAGCCAGCCACGACGACGAACAGCACCGCGACCGTGAGCATGCCGGCGTTGGAAAAGCCCGCGAAGGCCTCGGTCGGCGTGATGATGCCGAGCAAGGCCAGGACCGAAGTGGCCGCCAGGAACAGGATGTCGGGGCCGGCGATGTTTCGCACCAACCCGACGAAGAGCAGCGCGACAACGCTAAGCGTCAGCCAGGCTTCCGTGCTCAGCATTTGAAGAAGACTCATCGTAATCACTCCCTCGAAAAAGAAAGGGCTGGAAGCCCGCACTTCCAGCCCTTTCGTGTGCCCTGCCATCGGCATTGCTAAGGCCCTGGACAGTGTGGACTCAACGTCACGCAAAGACTGTTCATGGTCCGGCAACAACAAGGCATGAGCCGCAAACGCATGGCGAAATCTCCTCAGCAAGGTCCAGCAAATAAAAAAGGCCCGGGAATCTTGTCCCAGGCCTTGACGTTTTGGCTTCGAAGTCGGCTCAAGCCGGCTTACTCGGTCCACCACGTATCGTCGCCAGGGACAGCGTCCGTGTCCGGCAACAACAGCAACAGAAAGGGGCGCCAGCTGGTTTCATGCGAGTATTATCGCCTGCGAAAGCGCGACGTCTACAGAGAAAATGCAGAGGATCGAGATCCAGTCTCGGCATAGTCCATAGATTCTGCCAAGTGCATTGCGAATCTTGCACAAATCGTGGTGGTGGGGGGAACTCCGCGCTAGGCTCCTGCGCGGCTTCTTCTGACGGGAAGAGACTCTACCGAGTCCAGGCAAACCATTTTCTGACGAGCCACTTCAGCAACGGCGTGAACCGGGTACGCCTATAGGCATCGCCAATCTTCTTGATCGCTTCGGCCTGAGTCGGGGTACGGATGGATTGTTCGCGCGATCGATTTCAATCCCAGGCCACCAATCATTGCCAAAGTCACTTCGGAGATCATGTCGCCTGCATGGCTGGCGACGATCGTGGCGCCAAGTATCTGGTCGCCTCCTCGGCGGACATGCACCTTTACGAATCCTTCAGGTTGTCCGTCAAGAATCGCCCGGTCGACGTCTTGCAGCGATTGCACGAAGCTTTCCACGGGTATGCCCAGTTCGCGGGCCTCTTTTTCGTACAAGCCAACGTGGGCCACTTCCGGGTTCGTGTAGGTGCACCAGGGCATGGTCAGCCGACTGACCTTCGCGCGTCCGAAAAAGAGTGCGTTCTGGATCACGATCCGCGCCATGGCGTCGGCGGCATGGGTGAACTGGTACTTCGAGCAGACGTCGCCGGCCGAAAAAATCCGTGGATTCGACGTCTGCAGTCGATCATTGACGACTACTCCCTTCTTGTCGAACTCCACACCAGCCACGTCCAGGCCGAGGCCCTCAACGTTTGGGGTCCGGCCGCCTCCAACAAGAATCTCGTCGACGGCAATGTCGTAGTGTTCGCCGTGCGAATCGACAGTCAATCGTTTGCCCCCTGCGGTCTTGCAAACTTGCAAGTCGTGTCCGCAGCACATGATCTGGATGCCGTCGTAGAGCAGTGCTTTCTTGACGATGGTGGCGGCGTCGGGATCTTCCCTTGGAAGAACACCGTGCATGGCTTCGATGAGAAAGACCTTACTACCGAAGCGTGCAAAGGCCTGGGCCAGTTCACAGCCGATCGGGCCGGCGCCGATTACGGCGAGCTGACGAGGTAGCTCAATGAGGCTGAACACGGTCTCGTTGGTCAGGTAGCCGGCCTCGGGTAGGCCGGGGATCGGCAACGACGCGGCCCGGGCGCCCGTGGCGACGACTGCACGAGCAAAGCGCAGAGTCTTGCCGTTCACCTCCACGCTCTCGGGCCCACTGAAGCGACCAGCTCCGAGGAACACATCGACACCCAGATCGCGAAAGCGCCTGGCCGAGTCGTGAGGGCTTATGCCGGCACGCAGTCGACGCATCCTTTCCATCACAGCCGGAAAACCGTCGCATGCTCCGTCCGGTATCCGAATCCCGAACTGTCCCGCGTCACGTACCTGGGCCGCAACACGCGCCGAGCGAATCAGGGCCTTCGACGGCACGCAGCCGACATTGAGGCAGTCGCCGCCCAGAAGCTTCTTTTCGACCAAGGCAACTTTGGCTCCCAAGCCGGCCGCTCCGGCGGCAGTCACCAAGCCGGCTGTACCTCCGCCGATGACGACGAGGTTGTAGCGCTCTGCCGGATCAGGATCCAGCCAATCCGGCGGGTGGACATTGGACAGCAGGGTGCGGTTGTGTTCGTCAAGCGGCGCTGCCTCGGGAATGCCGGCAAGCAGTGCATCGCGTTCGATCACGGGCGTCTCCTGGTGCGTTAAAGGCGCACGAATGACAATTGTGAAATTCTCCTTGGTTTCGAGTCGACGTTCACGGCCTGGCTGGATTCCGAGTACTTCGTAGCTGAAAATGCCGGCGGCCACGGGCTCGACAAGCACGCTCTCAGCAAGGGGCCACCCGATACTCGCTCCTTTTGATCATTACTGCCGCCGCTGCTCGATGGGCCGTCCGCCAAGGGCCCTGAGGCGCCGCTGGAGTTGCTCCACGTCTGATTGTAGTTTTCCGATGTCAGCAATGGCCTTGTCGATCCTGCGGGCGTTGGCATCGCTCTGCTTGCGCACGGCTTCGATCGAGGCCTTGAGAGTCTCGACAGAATGGCGAAGTTCTTCCAGTTGTCGGGCCACGGGAATTGCCTG
>JBFWSD010000197.1:0-8572 GCA_050248575.1 Gemmataceae bacterium | reverse complement strand
CCGCTGTCGCGCTCCCGGGCGACGCGAACCGCGTAGAAGGTTGTTCCCACCCTAGCATTGGCCGCAGCCGTTGGCAAGCACGCACACCGTCACTTCGCGGGCTGCACGGGCTGCGTCCAGGCCATCTCCACGTCCCCCTTCTCATAGGGATTCGCCGTGGGCTTCGTGGAGACGACGCGCGCACGTACGTAGAGCTCGTTGCCGGTGAACTGGTAGGTGGCAGACGGCCCTTTCACCTCGCTCACTACCTTGCCGATGTCGGCACTGTACTGGCGGGTCACGTCGAGGGGCTTGCCCGCGTCGTCGAGGACGGGCTTCGAATCGAAGGACGCGTCTTTCATGGTGGCCACGAACTGGATGGTGGTGTCGACCCCCTTGACAGGAACGACATCGATCTTGAGTTGCTTGCCGTCCGAGGCGAAGTCGGCCAGCTCGACGCCGGTGGAGGCGTAGAAGTTGCCCGCCTCCATGGCCTTGACGATGGCTTCGGGCGAAAGGAAGGGAGACTTGACCATGATCCAGCCGCGGCCCGGGTTGGATTTGCCCGGGCCGAACGCGTGATAGGCGTGCGCGTCATCGGTGGCCAGGCCGTAAAGCACGGGCAGCCCGAGCTTGCCCAGCCGCTGCGCCAGCACGATGTCCCAGAGCCGTTCGCAGCCCGGATGCGTCTTGTCGCCGTAGTTCTTCACGCTGGGATGGCCGTTGAAGATCTCGAAGAAGCGCAGGTCTTCGGCGGCGATCAGGTCCTCGGCCCGCACGGCCCAGCCATAGTTGGGATGATTGAGGAAGGCGAGCATCGGCATGCCGAGCCGCTTGCGCTGATCGAGCACGGCGCGATAGTTCACCTCGATGGTCTCGGCCACGCTGGCGCCGTTCACGGGCAGGATCAGGTCGCGCAAATTGACGGCGTTCATGTGCACGGGCGCCTTGGCGAAGCGGTGCGTGATCTCCTCCCCCTGGATGAGCTGAAAGCGGGCCGGCTCATCCAGCACTGCCCGGAACTCGGCCAGCGGCTTCAGGCGGACCTGTTCTTTCTCGCCGCTCGTGCGCGTTTCCACCCAGGCGGCGCCGAAGCGCTGCCGGTATTTCTTCAAGGCGGCGGAGCGGTCGGCCTTGCCCTTGATGTCGATCCACTTCTGCCCTTGCGACAGGATGTTGTGGTCCGAGAGGGCCAGGAAGTGATAGCCATTGCGCTTGTACCAGTCGGCGATCATCTCGGGGAAGTCGTCGCCGTCGCTCCACAGGGAGTGGGTGTGCAGGTTGCCCTTCCAGAAGGTTGCCTTCTGGGCCAGCACGGGCAAAGTCTCTTCTGGACTATTGGCGGGCTCCGCCTGGAAAGCCGCCGCCGCGGCCAGCAAGCCGGCGGCAATCAAGAAACTCGCGATGGATCGGCAGCGCATGATTGAACCCTCGACAGGAAGGAGCGGGCAGGCCTGCCTATTGTCACGAACAGCCCGCCGAGATGCCAGCAAGAAACCTACCCCGCGCGTGGCTTGATCTGTTCTGACTTCTGCGTTCTGGCTTTTGCCCTATTTCCAGGTCACCATCACGCCCAGGTACTCTTCCTTCTTGTGGATGAGGCCTTCGTAGGCGGAGCCGAGCTCGGCGGGCTGGATGAGATGGGTGCGCAGCCCGGCCAGGCTCAGTCGGCCGCTCGCGAAGCCGGCGAGCAGCCAGTGCTGCGCCTTGTCGATGTTCCAGGTGCCCGCCAGGCGGATGTGGGCAGGCTCGAAGAGCATGTTGCCGTGCGCGCCGGTGACCTCGACGTAGCGGCGGTGCAGATCGTCGTAGAAGTTGACTTCCTTGGCCTTGCCGCGCGGGCTGCCCACGACTACGACCTGCCCGCCGTCGCACGCCAGCGCCATGGCCACCGGCACCGCGTCGGGAATGCCGGTGGCGTCGGCGATGATCTCGGCCCCGCTCGTACCCAGGAGTCGACGCAGCTGTTCGCGCGTGTCGCCCGCGGAAGGGTCGATGACATGATCGCACCCGGCAGCGCGGGCCGCCTCGCGACGCATCTTCACGCTATCGATGCCAATCACCGGATGAGCCCCGGCGGCCAGGAGCGACCGCAGGGCAAACTGGCCGATGATCCCCAGGCCCAGCACCGCGGCCGAGCGGCCCATGGTGATGCCGGCGCGGATGCCGCCCCCCATGCCGTAGCGGGCCACGCACGCCCAGGCCGCCTTCTCCGCTTCGAGCTTCTCGGGCAAGCGCCAGAGTCGGCCCCGCTCGTGGCCGATCGTCAACAGTTCCGCCGACGCATGATTGCCCGGATAGCTGACCCGATCTCCGGGCCGCCAGTTCTTGATCTCCTTGCCAGCGGCGACGATGCGGCCCGCCGCACTGTAGCCCGGCTTGAACGGAAACTTCCAGTCGGGCAGCGCCGGATCCTTGAGCCACTGATGCGTGCCCGTGTACACGGCCAGCTCGGTGCCCGCGGAAACGACGCTGGCCTCGGTCTCGACCAGGATCTGGTTCGGCCCGGGCTCGGGCAAGTCGACCTCGCGGACCTCGACCTTGTGGGGCTCGACGATAACAACCTGGCGTGCGCGCATGGCTTGCTCTTTCGCTGGCGGGTAAAGCTGGGGCGGCAGCATCAGTATATGACTTGAAGCGAAGGCCAGCTTCCTCCAGGCCCAGCCGTGGCGGCGACGCTCCACGTCGCGGGCAGATCTTCGACCTGCCCCACGCGCGACACTCGAGAAGGAAGACGGCGGACAGACACACCTGACACGTAGTTCGGCCCTGCCCCGCGCAGAATAACGGTAAGCAAGCACGATAAGGTTGCGATGCTTGGACGATGCTGGCGCTGCGCGCACGCCTGTCGCCTGCACACTTGCACACTCGCTATGTCATCAAGTTGGGAGAAGACGTCATGCCTGTAATGACTTGTGTCAATGGCACAACTGTCGTCTGTGTGCAAGCGTGCCCCCGCGACTTGCACACTTGCACACTCGCTATGTCATCAAGTTGGGAGAAGACGTCATGCCTGTAATGACTTGTGGCGGATGGCACAACGGTCGTCTGCGTGCAAGCGTGTCGCTGCCGCGGCAGCCGGTGCCAGCCCGGCGCGCACTCGTGGGATCTTGCCCGGCGCCATCAGCGCATGCGTTCGCGATCGATGAGGGCCAGGAACAGTTCGCGGATCTGGGTGGTGTGCTGCTCGAGGGCGGCCTGGAACTGGGGTCCGGCGTCGGCCCCTTCGAAACCGAGGCGGCGGGCCAGCTTGGCCACCTCGTCGGCCGCCTCGGGCAGTTCATCCTGCGAGCGGTTCTGCACGATGCGGAGCCGACCTTGCACGCGGCGCAGGAAATCGAAGCCCGCGTTCGCCGTCTGGTACTGGTCGCCGTCGAGGAGCTTGGCTTTATGGAGCGCGTCGAGTGCCTTCCAGGTATTGGGCTCGCGCAGTGCCGGGTCGGCGCCCGCGTAGCGGATTTGCAGGAGCTGGACGAGGAACTCGACGTCGACGATGCCGCCGAAGCCGCGTTTGAGGTCGCGGCCCGAGCGGCTGGATTCGAGGCGTTCGCGCATGTCGGCGATTTCTTCGGCAACCTGTCGGCGCCAGGGCTGCCCGAAGGCGCCCCGCGCCACCACCTTCATGACCTGCTCGCCGAAGTCCGGGTCGCCAAAGACGACGCGGGCACGCGTCAGCGCCTGCCGCTCCCACAGCTGCGCCCCTTCTTCGTAGTACTTCTCGAACTCGGCGAGCGGGATGACCAGGCTGCCCGACTTGCCCGTGGGCCGCAGGCGCATGTCGACGTCGTAGAGCTGACCGAGCGGGCCGTGCGTCCCCAGCACCTTGATGATCTTCCGCGCCAGTTGCGTGAAGTACTCGAAGTGGTCGGTTTCTTGATACTGGTAGAAGCGCGAGGCCCCGGCGGGCGGCCCGGTGCGGCCGTCCCCTTCGTAGACCAGGATCAGGTCGAGGTCGCTGTGATACGACATTTCGCGGCCGCCCAGCTTGCCCAGGCCAAGGATGGCATAACGGCACACGCGCTTTGGCCCGTCTCCGTCCAGGTAGGGGATGCCGAATTTCTGCCGGTTGAGCGGATCTTGCATGTGGGCGACCTGGACCAGCAACGTCTCGGCCAGGTCGCTGAGGGCAGCACAGCTGGCAGGAATCGCATCCTTGCCCAGGATGTCGCGCACGCCGATTCGCAACAGCTCCTTGTCTTGAAAGCTATGCAAGATGGGTTCAATGTCGTCGGCGCCGTGGCAGAGTTCGGCCAGCTCGGCCCGCAGCTCGGCCGCGCTGCGGGGCTGATTCAACACCAGACTGTCGAGCAGCTCGTCGATCATGCCCGGGTTGTTGATCAGAATGCCCGACAGGAATTCGCTCCAGGCACACAGGTCCACGTACAGCTTCAAGCTGGGCGGATTGAAGCTGAACAGCTCCCACAAGATCCCCTTGGCGCCGAGCGAGGCCGAGACCTTCTCCAGATTCACGAGTGCCATGTCGGGATCGGGAGTCTCGGAAACGGCCCGCAAGAGCTGCGGCGCGATGCTCGCCAGGAAGTGCCGGCAACGCAGCGCGGGCAAGAACGGCACCGTCTCCGTGGCGAGCTGGACCAGATTGCGATAAGCGGCCTCCACGTCTTTGAAGGGATAGCGGCCCAGGGCAGCCCGGATGGTCTCGGCGTCTGGGTGCGGATCGAGCAGCAAGTCCGATTCGGGCTGCGCCTCCTCGTGATCGCCCGCGAAGGTCGTGTGCAGCAGGTGATCGAGGATCTTGCGGTCGAGGTCGGTCTTGAAACGATAGTCGCGCAGGAATGCCTCGCGCGGATCGAGGTGGGGCAGGTCGTCGTCGGTATGGCGAGGAGCCCGATCCTCGATGACCGAGCGGCGGGGCAGCCGCCGCGGGCTTCGTTCGCGCCCCTCTTCTTTCTTGCCGTTCTTTTCCTCGGCGCTGTAGCCCATGCGCAGGGCCAGCTTGCGCAGCTCGTCGTCGTGCGTCGGCAGATCGTGCGTTTGCATATCGAAGAGGAGCTGCAAGCGATGCTCGGTCTTGCGCAGGAAGCGATACGCATCTTCAAGGATCAGGTACTCCTGAGCCGTGAGGCAGCCCGCCCGTTCCAGGGCCTGCATCGCCAGCAGCGTGTTGCGTTGCCGCAGCGCGGGCAGATCGCCCGCATTGAGCAGTTGCAGGAACTGGATGGTGAATTCGATGTCGCGGATGCCGCCGTGGCCCGTCTTGACATTCGTGTCGCTCGAGCCGGCCTGGTGCGTCTTGTGCTCGATGCGGCGCTTGAGCGCCTTGATGCCGTTGATCTCGGCGAAGCTGAGGTACTTGCGATAGACGAAGGGCTCGATGGCGTCGAGGAATTGCTGGCCCAGCTCGAGATCGCCCGCCACGGGCCGCAGCTTGACCAGGGCTTGCCGTTCCCAGGTGCGGCCCAGGGTGTCGTAGTAGGCCAGCGTGCTGGCGATCGACCGGGCCAGCGGGCCGCGCTGCCCCTCGGGGCGCAAGCGCAAGTCGACGCGATAGGCCCAGCCCTGCTCGGTATGCGCCGACAGCAATCGCACCACCTCGCTCAGCACGCGCGCGAAGAACTCGTCGTTGCCCAGGTGCGTGACGCGCTTGCCCTGCGTCGAGCCCTCCTCGTCGTAGACGAACATCAGGTCGATGTCGCTCGAGTAGTTGAGCTCTTCGCCCCCGTGCTTGCCAAAGGCCAGGATGGCGCAGCGGGCGGGCTCGTCATGCTCGGTGAACGGCTCGCCGAACCGCCGCGACACCGTCTTGAGCGAACTTGCCAGGGCCACCTCGAGACACGCATCCGCCACGCGCGACAGGTCGCGCGTGATCTCCTCGAGCGGGCGGTCGCGAATGATGTCGTTGGTGCCGATCCGCAGGAACTGCTTCTGCCGGAAGCGGCGAAAAGCCCGCAAGACGGCAGAATCCTCATAAGAAGCTTCCACTTCGCTGCGAAGCTGCTCGACCATCTCTTTCAAGCTCGGGCTGCGCCGCAACGGCACGCGCAGCATGTCGAGATAGTCGGGGTTGGCCACCAGCAGATCGCTGAAATACTGGCTGGTGCAGAAGAGCTGGATGAGCGTTTCCAGGATGCGGGCCCGGCCCTCGAGCAATGCGGGCAGCTGCCGGGCCCCTTCTTCGTTGGCCAGGAATCGTTCGAGGTTGTTGAGCGCCATGTCCGCGTCGGCACAGCGGGGCAGGAACCGCGCCAGCGGCGCACACAGATCGGTCAGCGATTCGACACTGATGGCCGCCGCCAGGCTGGTAAGGTTGTGGTGGCCCCGTTCGTGATCGCGCACCCGCCAGCTATCGAGCAACTGCTGCGACTGGATCGTGGAAGTCAGGTTGTGACGGAGCTGATCAGTGTGCATGAACGGAGGATACTCGCAAGATCGAGGAAGCAAAAGGATATTGCCGCGAGGAGGCGCGACCATTGCGAGACGAATGATGATGATTGTATGGCAAGAGGTGCAGACATGCGATGGATTCATCTGTCCAAAAACTCAGCAACAGCTTATTCAGGAACAGGAAATCAGTTGCATTTGAACTTTTGTACACTAAAGTGGATTTGCGATGAGTGACCACTCCAAGATTGAATGGACGGATGCCACTTGGAACCCAGTGCGGGGGTGCACCAAGATCAGCCCTGGATGCGCGCATTGCTATGCGGAGACATTTGCCGAACGGTTCCGTGGCGTGCCCGGGCATCCATATGAGCAAGGATTCGATCTGAGGCTCGTGCCTGAGAAGCTCACCGAGCCACTCAAGTGGTCTAGTTCTCGGATGATATTCGTGAATTCGATGAGCGATCTGTTTCATGATGAAGTGAGCGACGACTACATCGTCGGCGTTGCCAAGGTGATGCAAGCGGCCCGCTGGCACGTGTTTCAGGTGTTGACCAAGAGGTCGCAAAGACTTCGCGACTTGCTGTCCACCAAGCTGCGGTTTGCTGCGAAATTGCCACACGTCTGGTGGGGAGTCAGCGTCGAGAATCGGCGGCACGGCTTGCCGCGGATCAACGATCTTCGCGAGTCAGCTGCCGCTGTGAAATTCTTGTCTGTCGAGCCACTCCTTGAAGAACTCGGCGCGGTCGACCTATCGTCCATCGATTGGGTGATCGTGGGAGGAGAGAGCGGCGCCGGCGCGCGGCCCATGTGTCGAGACTGGGTCGTGAATCTGAAAGTACAGTGCGAACGTCAAAAGGTTCCCTTCTTTTTCAAGCAGTGGGGGGGCGTACGAAAAAAAGCCACGGGCCGAGAACTGGATGGCGCAACCTTCGACGCCATGCCATCCATTACACGCGGGCCAGTGCCATCCGCCGCAGAGCGTGGACGATTGACAGAACAGATCTCGAAGGAGCTGGTGCCACTCGCGCAGCTTGCAGGTAAGGCATGAGCAAGAGCATCGTAGGACCGTGGGCCGAGGACAAGCTCGATCGCCTGCGCAAGTATCTGGTCGAATACACCAAGATCATGTCGAAGCAGGCATGGTGCCAGGAATTCGTTTACATTGATGCCTTCGCAGGGCCCGGAACGCACGAAGTTCGTTCAAAGGACCTTCATTCGGAGAATGTAAGAGATTGGTTGATCGACATCGCCAGCCATGGAAGCAATCAGGCTGAACAGAAGAGGTTCCTGGCCGGCTCGCCACGCGTGGCGCTCAATCTTGCGACTCCGTTCACGACGTATGTCTTTGTCGAGAAGGATCCCGAACGCGTCGCCGAACTGGAGAAGATCAGCGCCGAATTCGGCAGCTCGCGCAAGATTCTGATTCGCCAGGCCGATTGTAATCAGTACCTGCGGGACAGGGTTGCCCTGAATCCCAAGGTCGACTGGAAACGCTACCGGGCCCTGGTCTTCCTTGATCCGTTTGGAATGCAAGTAACCTGGGATACGATCGTGGCATTGGCCGGCACCAAGGGCGTCGAGATCTTCCTCAACTTCCCGGTTGGCATGGCAATCCAACGGCTGCTCAAGCGGGACCCCGAATCATTCACATCCGCTCAGCGCCTGAAGCTCGACGGATACTTCGGAAGTGGAGACTGGTTCGACGTCCTCTACAAAAAGACGAAGACGCTCTTTGAGGACGAGGAGGTCAAGATTGAGCAGTCGGGCAAAGCTCTCGTCGGGTGGTACCGCAAGCGACTACAGTCTCAGTTTTCTCACGTTTCGAAAGCCGCGCTCATTCGGAACACGAAGCATGGGCATCTCTATTACCTTCTCCTCGCAGGTCACAACAAGACGGGCGTCAAGATTGCGAATCACATCCTATCGGCGGGAGAAGTTATCTCCTAGGACTCTCATTGGCCCCGATCGTGCCCGTGGGGTTCAACAGGGCCCAGCAGAGGGCCGAAACCACGTACAGTCCCGCGAACACGAACAGCACCAGGTCCCAGCTCGCCGTCCAGTAGACCAGGCGGGGCACCACGATCGGGAAGACGACCGCGCCCACGTGGCCCGCCATGTTCATCAGGCTGAACACCATGGGCACGTTCTTGCCCCCCATGTCGATGGTGATGGTGTAGGCACACGGGCCGGCCACCGCGGAAAAGAACGTGCCCGCGCTGATGACGGCCACGGCCAGCATGTCGTTCTCGAT
>JBFWSD010000196.1:0-8612 GCA_050248575.1 Gemmataceae bacterium | reverse complement strand
CCACGCCCCATGGCGTCCAGAGCCGGCCCACGCGCACTTCCAGCCCCTTGAACACGTTGGGGAAATACGCATTCACGTAGTGCTGGATCAGGTCGACGCCGTACAGGTTTTGCGTCACGCCGTCCGAGTTGGCCAGCTGCCCGTTGAGCAGGCCACGCGGGATGGAGAAGCGATAATCGCTGCCGATCAATGTATCGAAGCGAAAGCCCCAGCTCGGCTCGGCGGTGTCGCTGGTGACCACGTTGCGCTCGATGCGTATCCAGTGTTGCTGCAGCAAGAAACGATTGGCGCGATCGTCCCAGACCACCGGGCTGTTGGAAACGTCGGCCGTGCTGAGGTTGTACGAGGCTTCCGTCCAGCCGGAGATGGAGAGTCGGTTGTTGTCGAGAGCAGCCCCCATCCAGGTTCCCTGCAGGGAGCGCATCAGCCACCAGCGTTCCGGAGGCGTGGCCGTGAGTAGCTCCTCATCCGGCGCAGGCGCCGCTGGTGAAGGCAAGGCCGGCACCACGATGGGTTCGGGCGTCCCAGCTTGCTGAGCAAACGCTGTGGGGTGAAGCAACTCGGTTGCCGGCGGCAACATTCCGCCCGGCTCATCGGGGAGCGTGATCCGCTGGACCGGTGCAGGCGCCGGCGTGCTTGCTGCCACGGGCTGGATGACCGGTATCACAATTGGCACCGGGCCGGGTGCTTCCTGCGCGAGCGCGCTGTTTGCCTGCCCCAGCAACAACAGCATGGCAGGCAAGAATCTGCTCTTGCGTTTCATCATTCGTCTTCCTTGACGGGTTTGTGCCTGCCGCGGCCCTGGCGCAAGTCCGCGAAAGACGGCCGACCCTCCATGTGTGTCCAGACCATTGTCGGCGTTTTCCACATGCTGCGATCATGACGCAACGGTGTGCCTGACCCCTTCGTAATGTGCACACGGCTGACTTTTCTTGAGCAATAAAAGAGTCCTTACATAGAGGATGTGCGGGGTGAAATTATCCTCACCCGCGCACGCTGACAGGGGATCGGCTCCCCACAAAAGAGGCGCTTCGCATCGGCACCGAGCCTGCCGCCAACCTGAACGACCTGTAAGAATCGGCCTGCCGCTGATGGGAGCGCGGATTTCCGATTTCCTCGTTTGCAATCGCGCTGCCATCGGCTAGGCTGAAACCAATCGCTGTACCTCTTCTCTTCCAAGGAGTTTCCCATGCGGCGTCTCGTGATGCTCGCGGTCATTGCAGGTCCGCTGGTATTGTGCATGTCGCTCGACACGCAGGCCCAGCTCTCCAAGGGCGTGGCCACCGGCACGCTGAAGAAGCTCGACGTGAAGACAGGCATGATCGTCCTCGAGGTGCCCGTCCGCATCGGCAAGACCAAGAAGAAAGAGAACAAGGAATTGACCTACACCATCACCGACGACACCAAGATCGTGCTGCTCGCCGGTGAAGAGAAAGAAGAAAAGTTCGGCAAGAAGTCGCTGACGAGCCCGCTCATCAAGGTCGGCGCCCAGACATCGGCCTTTTTTGACAAGGACAACAAGGTTTACGAAGTCCGCTTCGGGGCCGTGGCTACCAAGACGAAGAAGAAGAACTAGCAGTGGCCAGTGAGTGAAGAAGTTCTCGGTTTTCTCGGTCCCAGGCTCGGCCTGGGACTGTCCTGCCGCGCTGATCCAGCAACCTCACACTCTGACGAGGCTGGCCCTCCTACCGAGTCAATCCAGCAATCCGAGGAGAGAACGAATGAAGTACAACCAGCGGCCCGGGCAGCTCAACCAGGCGTGGCTGTTCTTCGTCGGCTCGGTGGTCGCGGTCGCCGTGCTGATCGCCCTCTTGATGTGGAAGCCGGCCGAACCGAAGCAGCCCCTCGTGGTCTACTGTGCCGCCGGGCTGCGCTTGCCCGTCCAGGAAGCCGCCAAGGCCTATGAAGCAGAGTACGGCATCCCCGTCCAGCTCGACTTCCGCGGCTCGAACACGCTCCTCAGTACCATCGAGCTGGCCGAACGCGGCGACCTCTATATCCCCGCCGACGACAACTATATCCAGCTCGCCCGTGACAAGAAGCTGGTTGACGAGGCTGTGCCGCTCGCACGCATGACCCCGATCATTGCCGTCCGCAAGGGCAACCCCAAGGGCATCCAGTCCATTCAGGACCTGCTCGACAAGGACGTGGGCATTGTGCAGGCCGATCCCGAGCGGGCCGCCGTCGGCAAGCTCACCCAGACGGCCCTCACCAGGTCCAAGCAGTGGGACAAGTTGAAGGCCAAGACCAAAGTCTTCACGGCTACCGTCAACGATGCGGCCAACGATGTGAAACTTGGCGCCGGCGGCATCGACGCCGGCATCATCTGGGATGCGCTGTTGCCCCAGTATCCCGATCTCGATGGCGTGGCAGCGCCCGAGCTGGCAACCGCGCCGGCCGAGGTGATGGTCGGGCTGCTGTATAAGAGCCAGCAGCCCGCCGCTGCCCGTCGCTTCATGCGCTACCTGCACGCCAGCGACAAGGGACTGGCCTCCTTCGCCAAGCACGGTTTCGAGCCGGTCGAGAGCGAGCCCTGGTCGGACTCGATCAAGGTCTACGCCGACCAAAAACTGGAGAGGATTTTGCAGCCGATCGTGTTCGCTTATCAGGAAGCGTATCAGCGGCCGGTGGAAGTGATTGGCAGCGCGTCCGGCCAGACGCAGCCCGCGGACATGGACCTGATCGTCTTTGAAGGGCCTGCGGGCAAGCAAGCACAGCTTGACAAACGCGTTGCCGAGCTGATCCCGCTCACGCAAGGCGAGAACGGGCTGTCGGTCGGGGTCACGGCGAAATGCGTCCAGCCGACCGCGGCCTTGCACTTTGCCCGCTATCTGGCGGCGCGCGATCGCGGGCTGGCCCAGCTCGCCAAGCAAGATTTCGACGTGGTCGAGGGAGATGCGTGGGCCGATCAGCCCAACATCCGTCTGCACATTGGTGCGATGTTGCGGCCCGCCGTCGAGCAGACTCTGAAGGATTTTGAACAACGCGAGGGCTGCTCCATCGACCCGATCTACAACGGCTGCGGCATCCTGGTCGGCCAGATGCGCACCGGGGACCATCCCGACGCCTATTTCTCCTGCGATGTTTCCTTCATGACCAAGGTGGACGACCTGTTCCTGGGCGCACTGGACATTTCCGCCAACGACCTGGTCATCATCGTCAACAAGGGCAATCCCAAGAAAATCGCCGGGTTGGAAGACCTGACGCGCAGCGACCTGAAGATCGGGCTGGCCCACGAAGAGCAGTCGGCGATGGGAGCCCTCACGCACGACCTGCTGCGCAAGGCCGGCCTCTATGATCGAGTCAAGGTGGCGGTCAACACCCCCACGGGCGACCTGCTCGTGAATCAGCTCCGAGCCGGCAACCTTGACGCGGTAATCGCGTGCAAGAGCAACGCCAAGAAGGCGGCGGCCGACGTGGATGTGGTCCGCATCGGCCTGCCCGACGCGGTGGCCGTGCAGCCCTTCGCGATCGGCAAGGATTCGAAACACAAGCAGCTCACAGCCCGCCTGCTCGACGCCCTCCGTACTCCACGATCGCGCAGCCGTTTCGAAGACACCGGCTTCGAGTGGCGTGTGAAGGAGTGACGGGTGGGGCAGGTTTTCAACCTGCCTCGTCACGACGCTGGCTTGCCCGTGGCAGGTTATGAACCTGCCCCACCTGAGACTCGCCATGGGAAACGATCCACCGCGTCACAGCGACCCACTACACTACAACCCGGCCCGCTATGATGCTCCGTTTCTCTGGGCGCTAGCGATCCTGGGCGGGCTATACGTCTTCCTCATCCTGGCCATGCTGCTGGCCGATGTCTCCTACACTTCCGCCGGGCACCTGTGGGCCGCGCTGGCCAGCCGCGACATCCAGTATTCCATCAAGCTCAGCCTGATCTCGTGCAGCCTGACGGCCATCTTTTCCTTGTGGGTGGCGGTCCCGCTCGGCTACCTGATGTCGCGCTACGAGTTTCGGGGCAAGCGGCTGGTCGATGTGCTGATCGACATCCCGATCGTGCTGCCCCCGCTGGTGATCGGGCTGAGCTTGCTGATCCTGTTCAAGACGGCCCCCGGCCAATGGATCGATACCCGGCTCGACGCCCTCCACGAACGCTGGCGCTGGGTGCCGAACGGGATTCCCTTCGAGGTGCCGGCCGTGATCCTGGCCCAGTTCTCGGTGGCGGCGGCCTTTGCGGTGCGGACCATGCGGGTCACGTTCGACCAGATCAGCCCGCGCACCGAGCAGGTAGCGTTGACGCTGGGCTGTTCGCGCAGCCAGGCTTTCTGGCTGGTGGTGTTGCCCGAGGCGCGGCGGGGCATGATCACGGCGGGCACGCTGGCCTGGGCGCGGGCCCTGGGCGAGTTTGGCCCGATCCTCGTCTTCGCCGGCGCCACGCGCGGTAACACCGAGGTACTCTCAACCACCGTTTTCCTCGAATTGTCGATCGGCGACCTGGAGGCTGCCGTGGCGGTCTCCTTGCTGATGGTTGCCGCTGCCGTGGTTGTGCTCGTCATCGTCCGGCTGTATGGTATGGATCCGATCGGCCCGCACGCGAAGAAGTAAACGTCCCGGGCTTTTCGAGATGCCCAGAAGAGAGACGCGACGCCATGCAAGTGACTGTTCAATACTCGGCACAGGCCCGCACGGCCACCGGCACCGCGTCGGAAACCATCGACCTGGAGCGGGCCACCTCCATTCGCAGTGTGCTTGTGCAACTCGCCGACAAACACGGCGACGGCCTGCGCAAGATCCTCCTCACCGGCCAGGGGGACGTGCATCAGGCGCTCTTGCTGTTCGTGGGCGACGAGCAGGTGGATGCGGCCCGCGAGCTGCACGCGGGGGACGTGCTGAGCATCCTGCCCCCGCTGGCCGGGGGCTGAATCAACTCATGCTATTCGCGCCGCCACCAGGGCCAGCTCGCGGCCACACCCAGCACGATGCCAAGCAGGTCCCAGCCGACGTCTTCCCAGTCGGGATAGCGTGTGGGCACGAAGCCCTGGAGCAGTTCACTGGCTGCCCCGTGCCCGAGCAGCAGCAGCGACAAGAGCCAGCGCGTGCGCCGCGCCACGGGCAAGAGCGCCGTCAATGCCGTCCACACGCCGTATGCCACAATGTGCACGAGGTTAGCGGTAAAGCTGTAGCTCGAGCCAAGCGGACCTTCGCTGCTGATGCTCGGCGAGATCGGTATCAGCAAGACGATGGTAATGGCCGTGCCGCACCCGGCCCAGGCGAGCCAGCGAAGCAGCGGCGGCAACTGCAAGGGGGAACCCATGTTGTTGGTTGTACAGAGCCGCGTGAGGCCCGGCTTCTCATGTAGGGGAGCGCTGGTCCCACGGACAGACAAACCTGACACTTACTTTTCCCCGGCCCGGCGTAGCATTATGGGAAAGGGCGAAAGGGCGCTCAAAAAAAGCTGCGTCCGCTGCGGTCCCCTTTTTGTGTGAGTGATGAACGGTCCAAGTGGTAAAGAGAGAGTGCCGTTGCGGGGCGTTGCCGAATCCGTGTCGGCAACAAAAGTCATAGGGGAGTCAGCAGTTACGGCATGAGCATGCGGGCCACGGCCTGGGTGCTTGCACACTCGCGATTCGGCGAGTTTCGCCTTAAATCGTCAAGCCGCAAGGACTTGAGGCGATCTGCACAACAGGTTTCCTGTGCAAGAGAAGTGTGCAAGCAGTCCGTTCACGGACAGACAAACCTGACACGTACTTTTCCCCGGCCCGCCGTATGATTATGGGAAATTAGCCCGCTGCGCAGCGAACGAGTGGTGTCGAAGGGTATGTCAACCAATGTCGCTCCGTGTCAACACCCGATGCGAAACTCGTTTGGCCACTGTGACTTGAGGCGTTTGTTTGCGCACTTTTCGCCTTTTTGGGCCGGTCACTTGACGCAAATCAAACCCCTGCAATGGCTAAGAGCGATCAGAAATAGGCCTCCATTGCGCAAAAGCAGGGCTGCTTGGCCGCCATTCTCAGCCCTTTCAGCACGCGTATCTCGTCATCGCGCGGCCAGGGCTTGGAGGCAAACCCGGCGAAGAGGCAAGTGCCATTCGCCTATAGTCCAGTTCCTCTTTCTGGTTTTCTCATGACTATCGACGAACATCCATTGCTGGACCTGGGGGCGTTCGTGAGCGAACTGCCTCGCCCGCTGGGGGACCTCGCCTCGCCGCCAGATCTGCTGGCACTACTGTCGGCTGACGCGGCAGCCCCGTTGCACAGCGACGATCAGGTGCGTGAGACGGTCCGCGCTCTCCTGCGGCAGGGCGGCTTCAAGCCCACCGGTCGAAGCAAGCCCGCTTCCGAGTTCCTCTTGAAGGCGGTGCGCGAGGGCATCCTGTCTCCCATCAACCTGGCGGTGGATACCTGCAACGTGGTGTCGTATCACAGCGGGCTGCCCATCAGCGTGGTCGACTTCGACCGGGCCAGGGAACCCCGCCGCGTGAGCATCGCCGGGGCTGGCGCAAGCTATGTGTTCAACGCCTTCGGACAATCCATCGACCTGGCCGGGCTGCTGTGCCTCTTCGATGCGGACGGCCCGTGTGCCAATGCCGTGAAAGATGCGCAGCGAACCAAGACCTCCTCCGAAACGAGGCGGACCTTGTCGCTGGTGTGGGGCACGAAGGCGTTGCCTGGCCGCACGGCCCAGACGGTGGCGTGGTATCGTCAGTTGCTCGAGCAGCAAGGCGTGGCCACGCACTGATCATTGGCAGACGGCGAAATCAGACAGCCACCGGGGAACGCTGTTCGAGCCAGTGGCTCAGACGATCGAAGAAGGGAGACAGGGCACTCAGCGGCAAGGCGCCCATGGTGGCAATCTGCACCAGGCGGCGTTCGGCGAGGTAAGCGGATTGTCCACCGATCTCGAAGCCCCACGAGCGGCAGCGGGCGACAAACTGTTCGGAGCTCTCATCGCACGGCGGCGCGAAGGTCGTCACCACCGGGCTGGCATGCTCCTCGTCGGCGAGCGGCTCGATGTGCTGCTGCAAGAGTTGCTCGCGAACGTGCTGTCCCAGGGTTCGGTAGCGGCGATAGGTCGCCTGGGCGCGTTCGGACGTGGCGTATTCTTCGAGGGCAGCGTGCAAGGCACTCAGCGTAGGAGACGGGAAGGTGTAACGCGGCCCGCGGCTGGCCATGGCGGCCGACACATCGAGATAACTGGGCACGCGGCCAAGGTCGAGTTCCGCCAGGGCACGGGCATCGGCAAAGATCATGGCTGTGCCCGCGTAGGCGCCCAGCGATTTGCCGGATGCACCGCTGGCCAGGTAGACGCCGCTCAGATCGATCGGTACGGCGCCCAGGCTGCTGATGCAATCCATGCAGACGCGCGCATGATGGCGGGCTGCGACTTCAACCAGCCCGGGCAAGTCATTGAGCACGCCGGTGCTGGATTCTTGATGCACGCCCCAGACCCAGGTGCCCTTGCCCTGGGCGGCGAGTGCGGCATCGATGGCTTCGAGGTCCCAGGGCTGGCCCCAGGTCCAGCGCAGGATGGCGGGCTGCAAGCCAAAGCGAACCGCCTGCCGCGCCAGCCGTTCGCCGAACTCGCCGTTGACCAGGAGCAGGCCGCGGCCCGCGTGTTGGCCCGCCGCCAGGGTGGCGGCGATCGCTTCGTTGGCCAGTGTGCCCGATCCGTTCAACAAGGCCACGTCGCGCGCACCCAGCAGCGAACTCAGCTGCCGGCGCACGCGCTGGAACAGATCGATGAACTCGGGCCCGCGATGATAGACGGGCGGCTCGTGAAACGCCTGCTGCACGGCATCGGAGGTCGTCACCGGACCAGGCAAGAGACAGACCGGTTCGTCGCGGCCGCCGTGGTGCCGCTCCCAGCGCCGCTTGACGTCCATCAGTCGCTCGGGCAGCTGACCAATGATCATTACCATCGGCACAAACTCCGCGCCGCCATGCGCCACGGCCGGGCCAAGCGTCTCGAAGCCAAGCCGGCGGTACAGGCGCACCCGTTCCTTCAACCCGGAGATGAACATGTGCGTGTAGCCATGCACCTGCGCGTGCTGATAGAGCGACCAGACCAGCCCGGTGAAGACGGTGCTGTTGCGTTTGTCGGGTTCGATAGCCAGCAGCCGCACTTCGAGGGGCCGCGTGCCGGGCCGCGTCAGAATGCTCTGGTCGGGCAGGCGATCCGCCACCGAGAAAGGCGGTTCGTCGTGGCCGCTTACCATGGCAATGACGCGACCATTCTCCACGACGATGAAGTAGGCGTTCTTGCTGTGGAACTTGTCGACCAGCTGCCCTTCGCCTGTGTCGGGATGCTGCGGGATCTCGTTGACGAAGGTCTGATAGTTGAGACGATGAACCTGCTCGAACTCGCTGGTGGTTTCCGCGCGTTTAAAAATGTAGTGACCGACTCGCAACATCCGAGGCCACCTCCGACTGGGCGACGCACTGGAGTCGGCGTGAACGCTGGAAGTTTTCCGCGCCGAGCGCCGTGTGGGCGTGGCCCTTCACGCACCTTTACCCCAGAAGAAATTACTGAGGGCTACCCCTGTTTGCAAGGGCATAGCTGCCTTGAATATGCAGGTATTCGGACACGGGCGGTAAACCTTGGGGACTGCGCCTGCCTTGCCAGGAGACCCCTGTGAAAATCGGAAAACTTTAGCGTTTTTGCGG
>JBFWSD010000195.1:0-8640 GCA_050248575.1 Gemmataceae bacterium | reverse complement strand
TGGGCGTAGGCGATGGCATTGCAGACGGCCACGAAGCGGCCCAGCAGTTCGCGCAGCTCCAGGCTGCGCTTGGCAAAGTGCGTTTCCAGGTCCCCCTTCTTGTGGAAGGCTTCAATGGCATCCTTGAGCGAATCGCCGCGGATGAAACGCATCGCGTAATAGGGCCGCCCGTCGCCATATTGACCCAGCCCGTAGACGGGCACGACGCCCGGATGCTCGAGGCCGCCAGTGATCTCCGCTTCTTGCAAGAAACGCGCCCGTTGTTCCGGGCTATCGGCGAAGCGGGCCTGGATCTCCTTGAGGGCAACTTCGCGGCCCAGTTCTTCATCGCGGGCCAGAAAGACTTCTCCCAGCCCGCCCTTGGCATGGGCACGCAGGATGCGATAGCGAAGCGCCGGCAGCGGCGTGGGCGGCGCCCCCGCCACCCCAGGCGCGGCCAGCGTGGGCGCTTGACTATCCGTGATCGACGGCGGCTCGGTGGCAAACTCGTCGACGCTGGGCGGGCGGCCCCCCGCCGCTGCCACGGTCTGGTCTTCGGGCCCGGTCTGAACCGAGTCGTCCACCGCGAATGTCGCGGCCATCGGTTCCTTGCTGCCCGCCGATTCGTCGGTTGCCAGCGTGTGTTCGCCGGGCGGTGGATGCTCGCCCGCGGTTGCACAGGTCTGGTCGACCTCGGCGGGAGTGGCGGGCAAGCCAATCGTCCCATCCGCGCCGGGAGGCACCGGCAAACTGGCCGTGGGCAATGCATCGAAGCGAACGATCTGCTGGCGCACAGAGTCGTCAATGCCGAGAGTGGCCAGCGTGCGCTCGCCGTCGTTGTCGTTGGCCTTCAGTTGCTCGTTGACGAGCGCTTCGAGCTCGGGCAGCTGCTCTGCCGACAGAGCTTTTCGCTCCACCAGGATCTGCCCCAGCGGGCGGGAGCGATCGGCCTGCCAGACTTGCATGGCCGCGGTGAGCGCATCGTCATCGATGAGCTTTCTCTGCACGGCGAGCAGGCCAAGCAGCACGTTCCGGTCGTTGGTGGAAGTGGCCATCTCTGCTGAGCGTAGTGCAGGCGAGGCCACGCTTCAAGTGCCGTGTGGGGACGAACCTCCGTCTTTCGCAGCAAACCCGTGACCAACACGACCATTTCAGTTTTCTTGGCAACCGCAAGTCGCACGCATGTCGTGTCAGCCCACACGGGCCTGGTGTCGTTTTTGCATTGCATGCACGGACCACATCCGTCATCATCACACTCGTCAACGACTCCCAACTTGCTTTCGGGAACGAAAGGACGCTGCCATGTCTCGATTTCGTATCCTGGGCGGATTCTGCGCACTCGCCTTCTTCGTTGCCTTTGTGGCGTTGAACCCCTTCGGCCTCGGTGGTGCCGAGGAGGATCCGCCCCGCGAGCGCGCTGAACGCAAGCCGGTGCCGATGCCCACCAATATCGTCGGGCTCGAGATCGAGCTCGGCCTCAACGACAAGATGGCATCCGACTGGGACGGCGAAATCGAGATTTCCGAAGGCAAGGTTCGCAGCATCGAAGTGCTCCGCGGCGGCGCCAAGAAGAAGACGCCGCTGCCGGGTTTTGTGGCCCGTTCGGTCAAGCCGAAGGCCACGGCCAACAACAAGAATCCCAGGATCGTCGGCCCGGTGCTGCGCGTGGGGCTCGAAGGGCCGCCCACGGCCACCGTCACCATCAATACCAAGCAGGGCAAGTTCAGTTTCCGGCCCGCCGACCTCAAGCCGGGCGAGATCGCCAAGCACCTGGACGGGCAGGCTGAAGTCGAACGCCAGGTTGCTTCCATTCGCCTCACCACGCCCGATACCGAAGATGGATATCCTGCTCTCGCGCACGCCAAGGACGGCAACATCTGGCTCGCCTATGTAGCCTACCTGCCCGGCCGCGAGCCCGTCATGGAACGCGTCGTCTCGGGCGGCTTCGACGAGCTTGTGCCGAAGGGGAACGGTGACCAGATTCGACTGGTCCGCTTCGATGGAAAAGTCTGGGAGCCCGCTCTCGATGTCACACCAGAGGGCAAGGACGTGTGGCGGCCCAGCATCGCCGTCGACGGCAAGGGCCGCATCGTCGTTGCCTGGAGCGAAAAGGTCGACGACAACTGGGATATCTATTACCGCCGCTACACACCCAGCACCGGAACGTGGTCCGACACGATGCGCGTCAGCAAGGCGCCGGGCACCGATTTCGGCGTGGTCGCTGCCACCGCCGCGGATGGCACCGTCTGGCTGGCCTGGCAGGGCTTCCGCAAGGATAACTTCGACATCTTGTTGACTTCGGTCGGCGAGGATGGCGCGGCGGCCGAGACAAGCATCTCGAAGAGCCCGGCCAACGACTGGTGCCCGGTCATCACGGCCGATGCCAGGGGCAACGTCTACGTGGCCTGGGACACCTACGATCAGGGCAACTATGACGTCCGACTCTACCGGCACGGCAAGGAGAGCAGCACTATCCCGGTGGCCAGCTCGCTGCGCTTCGAGGCCCGGCCGCACCTGGTCTGTGACGCCAAGGACCGCGTCTGGATCGCCTACGAGGAAGGGGACGAGCAGTGGGGCAAGGACTATTCCACCAACGAATTCAAGAAGATACCCTTCAAGGATAATCCTGGCTTCGCGCTGTACATCAATCGCACGGTGCGCGTCAAGTGTCTGAACGACGGCAAGCTGGTGCAGCCCGCGGGCAACCTGGAGGCAGCTTTCAAGGGGCGGCTGGGCCGCAACAAGAGCCTGCCGCGCCTGGGCATCGACAAGGCGGGCGGCGTCTGGCTCATGCTCCGCCATGCCCCGCTGCCCAACGGCGCCGGCGAGGTCTGGAACAGCTTCGCACTCCGTCACGACGGCAAGAACTGGTCGCCCCCCTTGCGGCTGTCCAACTCCGAATACTTGCTCGATGAACGCGTGCCGCTTGTCCCGTACAAGGAGGGCATGGTCACGGTATTCACTGGCGATCGCCGCGCCCGCACACAAAACCGCGAACAGGCTGATCTGTACGCGGCGTTGCTGGTGGGCGGCGAAGCGGGCGAGCCCGCGTTCGTCCCCGACCAGGCGCCCGAATCGCAAGACCGGGCCGTGGTGCATCCCGATGAAACGGCGGACGTGGCCCGCGTCCGCGGCTACAAGCTCGAGATCGGCGGCAAAGTGCTGCGCCCCATCCGCGGCGAGTTCCATCGTCACACGGAATACTCGGCCCACCGCGATGGCGACGGGCTGCTCGAAGATAGCTGGCGCTATGCACTCGACGCGGGCAATCTCGACTGGATGGGCAACGGCGACCACGATAACGGCTACCACCACGAATGGATGTGGTGGCAGATCCAAAAGTCCACCGATCTGATGCACAACCCGCCCACGTTCGTGGCCGCCCTCACACACGAACGCAGCAACGTCTACCCCAACGGCCATCGCAACGTCATCCTGCCCAAACGGGGCATCCGCCCGCTGCCGCGCGGCAACCTCAAGGGCACCGAAGAAGCGGGCACTCCCGATACCAAGCTGCTCTATCGCTACCTCAAACACTTCGGCGGCATTTGCTCGTCGCACACCAGCGGCACCAACATGGGCACGGACTGGCGCGACAACGATCCCGAGGTCGAACCGGTCGTCGAGATCTATCAGGGGCACCGTCACAACTACGAGCACTCGGGCGCTCCGCGGGCCGCGACCAAGCAATCCCAGATCGGCGGCTATCAGCCCGCCGGCTATGTCTGGAACGCCTTCGAGAAGGGCTATCGCCTCGGCTTCCAGTCCTCCAGCGACCACATCAGCACGCACATCAGCTATGGCGTGCCGCTGGTCGAGGAGATCTCGCGGCAGGCCATCATCGATGCCTTCAAGAAGCGGCACAGCTACGCCGCCACCGACAACATCATCCTGGTGGTTCGCTCCGGCGATCAGCTCATGGGAGACATCTTCACCACGGCGAAGCGGCCCACGCTGGAGATCGAGGTGCAGGGGACCGGCCCGATCGCCAAGGTCCACGTCATTCGCGACAACAAGTATGTCTACTCGGCGGAGCCGAAGGAGAAGAACGTCAAGCTGCGCTACGTGGACATGGATGCCAAGGAGGGGACGAGCTACTACTACGTGCGCATCGAGCAGGCCGACGGCAACCTGGCCTGGGCCTCCCCGATGTGGATCACGTACAAGCCCTGAGTCTGGGCCAAGATCTCACGGCACGTCCTTCACGTGCGTGCCGAATGGGATGACGGTGGGCACGTCTTGCGGCGCTTCGATGCCGCTGATGAGCCAGCCGTTGTTGCCGCGCTCGAGATGGTAGCAGATGCGGCGCGTGCCCGCCGGGCGGACCTCGTCGAGGAAGACCTTGGCCTGCGCGCCGGTGATCTCCGGTTCGCCCACCTGCACCACGCTCTTGAGAGTGCGGTTGTTCTGGCGTATGGCCTCGCGCAGCTTGTCGGTATCGGGGTAGCTCTCGAGTGTGCGGCTACGCAGCGGCGCGGACAGGCACGCCAGGTAGCCCGCGACGTCACCCGCGCGGGCCGCCTCGGCATGGGCATCCAGACAGGCTTCGAGCGTGGCGTGCCCCGTGGGCCGCTGCCCCAGCCAGAGCGCCACGCCCAGGATGGCCGCCGTCACACCCAGCACGATCAGTGAACGATAGCGACGCATGGCAGGAAGTTAGTGCAGCCGGGGCCGCCCTGCAAGTGCCGGTGTTGTTTTTGCATTGCACGGGCTGCCCTCATCCGTATCATCGAGAACATCATGGCCCAGGCGTGGTGTCCTCATTGTTTCGCGCCCGCGCAGATCCAACCGCAAGAACGCGGGCTGATGCGCCGTTGCCAAAAGTGCGGCGATCTGTGGACGGCGTTTCCGGGCGAGCGCCCCGAAGTACCGACCCGCGCCGAAACCTCCGCGCAAGACCTGCTCGACGTCGATCAGCCCGAACCGGAACAGCCCCTCACCAGTGCGACACGGGTGATCTTGCCCGGGGCAGCGCTCGTGCTCTGCGGCGCGATCGGGGTGATGATCGGCATCATGGGCCTGGTCAACTCCGTGCGCGACCAGAACCCTGATGCCCTGGCGATCATTTTCATGGTGAGCGGAACAGCCTGCAGCGGCGTGGTGTTGAAGGCAGGCTTGCAAATGTGCCGCCTGAAAAGCTACAGGCTGGCACTCACGGGCAGCATCCTGGCCATGCTCCCCTGCTGCGGCCCGTGCTTTGGCCTGTCGGCGCCGATCGGCCTGTGGGCACTGATCATGCTCAGGTTGCCCGACGTGCGCGGCTCGTTCACATGATGTCAGGAGCCCTTCCAGAGCCGCGTAGCGCAGAAGTTTTCCAGTTCTTCAATGGCAAAGATCTTTTTCACGATCTTGTCGATGTCGTACTCCGAAAGCGAACGATGTCGCCGTGCAAGAGCACATAGCTGGCCCGCCAGTCGCCGTCGCGGGGCTGCCCGACCGAACCCACGTTGCATATGGTCTTGCGGCCCTCCAGCCGGTAGAGACCGTCGACCTCGCCTGGCGTCTTGCATTGCAAGTCTGCGGTGATGATGCAAGGCACGTGCGTGTGGCCCTGAAAGCAGTACAGGTCGATCAGGCCGAAGAGCGCCTCCAATTTTTTCTTGTTGTGGATGTCCTCCAAAAGCAGCCATCGCTTCCTGGGTCTCCCCCGCTTGATGTTGCTCGAGGTGTACAGTCGACTGCTCAACGATCTGGCTGCTGCTCCCGAGGGTCTTCTGGGCGAGATCCATCGTTCCGTTGAGCCAAAGAGCGTACAAGTTCACGCTCGGAATTCCACCCAACCGACATTTCTTCTTTTTCGCCATCGAGCAACGGGGCGACGAACTCTGGGTGGTTGGGAAGCCAAGATGCACTCGCGAAGCTGATCTGGAGGCGCAGTAGCTGGAGCCGCCCATTCGACCGGTCTTGGACGGAATCGCCGTTTGGCGCATAATCGCCCCCCATGATCGCGGTGAGGTGCAATCGCTGCAGTCGGCAGGTGGAGGTGGAGCCCCCGCCGGTCGGGCAGAGGCTCCCGTGCCCCCATTGCGGGCAGTCCATCCTGGTGCCCGCCGATTTCACCGCCACCGCGTCGGGCCACGACGACGATAGCGACATCATGGACGTGCAGGGCCCGCATCCGCCCCAGTCCACCGACACGGGCGCAGGCGGCCCGCTTTCCGCAGCCGACTTCAAAGACTATCTGGCTCCATCACAAGGGCCGGGCGAACTGGGCAGACTGGGCCCTTACCGCATCCTCCGCGTTCTGGGCGCCGGCGGCATGGGCGTCGTCTTCGAGGCGGAAGACACCAAGCTGCAGCGGCCCGTGGCCCTCAAGGTGATGAAGCCCGAGCTGGCCCATCGCGAGGCAAGCCGGCAACGCTTTCTGCGCGAGGCCCGGGCTGCCGCCTCTCTCGAACATCCCCACGTCGTCACCATCTACCAGGTCGATGAAGATCGCGGCGTGCCCTACCTGGCCATGCCGCTCCTCAAGGGCGAGACGCTGGCGAGCCGCTTGCGCCGCGACAGCAAGCTGCCCGTGGGGGAACTGCTGCGCATCGGCAAGCAGATTGCCTCCGGGCTGGCGGCCGCCCACGAGCGCGGGCTCATTCATCGCGACATCAAGCCCGACAACATCTTCCTCGTCCCCGACGAGGCACACACGAGCGGCACGCTGATCATGCCGGGCAGCAGCGTGAAGATCGTCGATTTCGGCCTGGCCCGGCCGGTGGGGAGCAACGTGAATCTCACCCGCGCCGGCGCGGTGCTGGGCACGCCCGCCTTCATGGCCCCCGAGCAGGCACGCGGCGAAGAGATCGATCCGCGCGCCGATCTCTTCAGCCTGGGCTGCGTTCTGTACCGGGCGGCCACCGGGGTGATGCCGTTTCCCGGCAACGATCCGTTGACGTTGTTTGCGGCGCTGGCCAACCACGAGCCGCGCGCACCGCTCAGCCTGAATGGCGACTTGCCCCCAGGTTTCAGCGAGTTGATCCAGCGTTTGCTGGCGAAGAAGCGCGAGCGGCGGCCCGAAAGCGCCCGGGCCGTGATGCTCGAGATCGATCGCATGGAACGCGCCTACCTGGGCACGCTGGCGGGCACCTTCGGGCTCACCCAGGAAACGCTGCCCGCCCCGCGGCCCCGCCGCCGCTGGCTGTTCGCACTCGCCATGACCGCCGTGGTGGCCGCCGTGGTCGGCATCCTCGAATGGAACTTGCGGCACCAGGATGAACCGGCCCCCGGCGAATCGTCCACCGTGGACGAGGCGGAAGCCGTCCCCGGGACGGATAAGCAGGACAAGCAGGCAAAGGTCCAGCCCGAACCGAAGGCGCAGCCGAAATCGATGCCACTGCCGCCCGTGCGGCCCGGGCTCGACGGGCTGGAAGCCAAGCGCATCCCTGCGGTCTATCACTTCGATGGGCAGCCCGCCGAGCTGGTGGGCGTCTTTCAAGAGGAACGTCTCGGAGAGATCTCGGCCGTTGCCTTCTCGCCGCGAGGCCGTTGCCTGGCGACCGGCGGCCCGGACGGCGTTGGCCTGTGGGAATTCGATCCCTGGCCCCGCCAGTGGGCCACGATCCCGATGCGGCACGTCAACTATCTCGCGTACACGGCTGACGGCGCCTTGCTGGCCGTTGGCACGCGCACGGGCGATCTCAAATTCTGGGGCAACGTCGGCGATCAGCGCGTGGTCAACGCCTCCGGGGAAGCCGAGCCGATCCTGGAGATGACCTATCGCGATCGCGCGGAGACGGTGGCCCTCTCGCCGGACGGGCGGATGTTCGCGGTCGCCACGGGCAAGCAGACGCGCTGTTTCCACATCATCGCCAACCGCCGCTACGAGGAGCGGCAGCCCGCGTTCCCGACGGGGGAAGTGATCGGCCTCGCGTTCTCGGGGGATGGCTCGATACTGGCCTGCGCGGTTCCGCGACTGGGAGTGAACTTCTACGACCTGGCGCCCGGCGGGCCGCGGCGGATCCGCTTTCCGGAGCTGCGCTTCCACACGCGGGCACTCGCGTTCGCGCCACAGTATTCGCTGCTGGCCGCCGCCAGCGGCGAGGCGGGCACCGTCCGCCTCTACGAGTTCGGCAACGTCCAGCCCACCATGCTGGTGCAGCTCGATACGCCCGATCTGAAAGCCAGGCCGGCCGCGCTTGCCTTCTCGCCGGACGGCCGCCGCCTGGCCCTCAAGTTTGCCGAGGGCAAGCTCATTCTCTGGGACGACGTGGCCCGACTGCGCAAGCTGATCGACGGGCGGAAGGAACTGAAGGTGCCCGAGACGTCGACGGCCCTGGCGTTCACCAGCGACGGCCGCTATCTCGCCACGGCGGGCCGCAAAGGGCTCATTTACATCTTTCGATTGCCCTGAGGTTGCTCGTAGAGTTCGAGGAGCAGGTACTCGAGCAGCCACATGAGCGTTTCCAGGCTGCGATCGCCCTGATCGCGGGCGGGCTCGAACTCGGAGAGAAACAGCCCGCGCAGCTTGCCCGGGCCGACGGCCTGCAGCAGTCGGAGCACAAACGCCGGTGCCAGCCCGAAGGGCACGGGCTGATTCACCGCCGGGAAAAAAGCCGGATCGAACACGTCGCAATCCACCTCGACAAAGACGCGGCGGGCCTTCTTGCACGCTTGCCGCACTTGCTTGAGCGCGGGCTCCGGAGCCACGGCCAGCTCGCTCGCCGGGAACAC
>JBFWSD010000194.1:0-8641 GCA_050248575.1 Gemmataceae bacterium | reverse complement strand
ACGCGTACATTGGCACGTCCACCATGCACATGAAGACCACGTAGACTGTACACAGCACCATGGCCACCGCAAGTATGGGCCGCAACCTGGCCCGGCAGCGCGGCCACAACGACAGGCTACTGATCAGGAGCAGCAAGGCTGAAGCGGTCCACAGCGACTCTTCGATGACATTGCCCAGGTAGCACGTGGTGAGCACGGCGTACCAGGAACACACCTCGGCCACCACGATCATCGGCACCAGCAGCCAGGAAGTGGCCAGGCCGAGGCGCGACCCGCATTCCTTCGCGAGCACGTTGAGCATGAGGGCCCACTGGATCACGAAGCAGATCTCGGCGATCGTGGCGACCGAGCGGCCCATCATGACACTGGAGAGCCAGGAATCCACCAGGCCCATGCGCTGCACATCGGCGCGGGGCAGGATCGCGCGAAAGGCGCAGCCGAATACGTAAACCGCCGCCAGGATCAGTTGCCAGCGCTGGAAGCGATAGAGCTCCGGTGACAGGTACTGCTTGCGTTCATCGATGACCGAAGCAGACAGCCGCCACAGTCCAATGTTGAGGAGCGTGACCGCACAGAGGGCCATCCACCAGGTGGCCACGCCACTGGTATGGACGCTGTCCAAGCGCATCGGCAACAACGCGTTCCACAGAATTGCATAGGCCGCGCAGCCAAATAACAGCAGACGAGGATTGTAGGCGATGAGTGATCTCGCAGCTGCGTACATCGCAATCCTTTCCCATGGCGCCTAACTTGCCGTGAAGAAAGGATTGATGTTACAAGAAGGAACAGTGAAGTTCCATGCCCCCTGGGCAGGTTTTTTCGACTTGATCAGTTTTTCAAACTCTGGGCACAGGTCTCCGGTCAGCTGTCACTCCCGGGCAACCAAGGAAGCACCCAGTTCCTTCATCAAGTCGATGATGGCAGTCACGTCGTCGGCCGTGGAACGCCAGTTGATGAAGCAGAAACGCAAAGCCACCCGCCCGCGCAGACGGGTTGAGCTCAGAAACGCTTTGCCCGTCTGCCAGATCGCTTCCACCAGTTCGAGATTGAGACGATCGAGCGCGTCTTCATCATCGATGCCCGCGGGCCGATACCGGAAGCAAACGATGCTGAGCTGCCGCGGGCACAGGATCTCGAAGCCGGCCCGTTCGAGCAGTTCCTGCCCCAGTTCAGCCAGGGCACACGAGTGCTCGGCGAGCTGGCGAAACCAGTCCAGCCCCAGCACCTGCACCGAGACCCAGATCTTGAGGGCACGAAACCGCCGCGTGAGAGCGAGGCTGTAGTCGGCGAAGTTGACCTCGTCGTGCTCGGGCTCCACGTCTTGCATGTAGTCAGGGCGCAGGTGGAAGGTGTCGACCAGCCTTTGCCCGTCACGCACCAGGACGCAGCCCGCCTCGAAAGTCTGCCCGAACCATTTGTGCGGATCGAGTGTGATGGAATCGGCCCGATCGAGACCGACGATCTCGCCTGCCCGCTGCGGCGCCAGACATGCCGCCCAGCCGTAGGCAGCATCAACGTGCAGCCACAACTTCTCCTCCGTGCAGACATCGGCCAGCGCGACGAGCGGATCGACGGTGCCGGTATTGGTGGCCCCGGCATTGGCGACGACAGCCCAGGGCAAGAGTCCGTTCGCCCGATCGCGCTCCACCTCTTCGCGCAGCACCGTCGCAGACAGCCGGAACCGGTCATCGGCCGCCACCGCGCGAATCTGGTCGGGCCGCAGCCCCATGATGCGTGCGCCGCGGTCCACCGACAGATGCCGCAGCTCGCTGACGTAGAGAACGGCCCGGCTGCGTTCTTCGAAGGTGAGTCGCTCGCGGGCCGCCAGCAAGGCGGTGAGATTGGCCTCCGAACCGCCACTGGTGAGCAGCCCGCGCGTGCTCTCGGGCAGGCCGATCACGTCGCGGAACCAGTCGAGCACGATCAGCTCGACCTGCGCCGGGCCGCAGCCCTCCAGCCAGACCGCACTGAAGAAGTTCAGCCCGGCCGTCAGCCAGTCGCCCAGGATCGACAGCGGCGTCGGCGCGCCGGGCACGAAAGCCAGGAACATCGGATGGTTGACGCGCATCGAGTAAGCCGCAATCTTCTCCTGCACGTCACGGAGCACGTCGGCGAACGGGCGGCCCGTGGAAGGGGCCGGCTCGCGCAACAGCGTCTCCATCTCGTCGCGCGTGGCGTAGCGGCCAAGTCGCTGTTCGCGCAGCGTGGCGTGGTGGGTCATGATCCAGTCGACGACCTGGTTGCCCGCCGCGCGCAGCTCCTCCCAGTCAGGGTGAGGCAGCGGCTGCGTCAGTCTTTGCCGCAGTTGCTCCAGACGAACGTCATCCATCTCTCTGACTCTCGCTCGCGGTCAAAAAGAAGATTGTAGCGGATCAGGCGGGAACTGGCGTTTTTCGCGCAGCGAGGAAGTGCCAGCACTCGTGGCGAGAATGATTGACAACGGACCACGGACTATTCGTGATGTTCCTTGAGCTGATGCTCCTGGACCTTGTCGGCATCGATATGCCAGCCGCAGTCGTCGCAGGTGGGGGCCTTGTCGTAGCAGCCGTCGCAGTAGAGCGGGCCGCCGTTGAAGAACTGCTCGAGACGCTCGCGATCGTCGTTGGCGAGGTCGCCCGGCTCGCGGGGCAAGGTCATATCGTCGCCGCAGCCATCGCACTGGCGGTGATTGAACTCGCGCAGCACGCTTGCATAGTGATCGTGGACGCCGCGCGGCACCACGCCGGCCCCGTTGCACAGGGGGCAGGCCATGCCCAGCTGGGCCGCAATCGCCTTGCGAATGAAGGCGCTCTTGTTGGGCAGCTTGTTGAGGAACTCGGCAAGTTGTTCCTCGACCTTGAAGGCCACCACCGCGGTCTTGGCCGACGCCTTGCGTGCCATCTGCTAACCTCCGAAACCTGCACAGCCCGGCACGAGCGGGCCGCTTCTACTAAAAGGATACGCGGCGCGACGGGATTTCGCAACCGCGGGCGGTCGGCCCGCCCGCAAGTTCCTGGGTGACAGCACCCGGAGAACTGCTACAATGCCGCACCATCGAACTCCTACAGGCCAGCATCGCGAGACGGCCATGTCCAATCTTGCCATCTTGTTTGCCGATCATGCACCTAGCCTGACCGAAACGAAGGGGCCTCACGAACCGCGCATGCTGATCGTCGCCGGCTGCCGCGACTGCATCCCCGCGTTCTGGTTGTTCTGCTTCGACGAAGATTGCCTTGCTGACATGAAAGTGGAGGAGGTGGTTCACACGGCGCTGGTGTCGCCGCTCCCTGATGTTCGGCAACGGCTGGCCGCGCGGGATTCGCTCGCCCGCTCCTGGTTTCCGGGCCACGTGGCCCTGTGGGAGCGCTGGCTGTCTGTGATGGACCTGCTGAACCGCCCGTTTCTCAAGATCGACGCCAGCCCGCTCGACCGGGACCCGGTTGGACTCGGGGGCGATATCATCAATGCCCTCGAATGGTTCGAGAGCGACGGAGAGGACGACTTCGGTCTGCAAACGCTCCTGGAACTCGCCGGCGGGGCACAGGTCTACGACCTGGCTTCCCAGTCTTTTCGTCGGTCGCGCAGCACCAGGCCCGAGGTCATCCTGGTGGGCGGAGGCCACGACTTCCGCTTGTGGGAAGAACCGCAACCCGGGCCAAAAAAGCGGCCGAGTAAACGACCGGCGGCCAAACGGCGCGGTCGGGGCTGAGGCGTCGACCGTCAGTTCCCTGGTGACAGGGCATGGAAAACCGCTACAATGGGGGACACGTCCCCGTAGCTCAATTGGATAGAGCGTCGGCCTCCGGAGCCGAAGGTTACAGGTTCGAATCCTGTCGGGGATAGTTTCTTTCCACCTCACCCCGAAGCCCTTACCATTTCTTCACCGACCCCGCGCGGAGCAGCAATGCGCGACCTGAAGTGCGATCCGAAGACGCTGGCGGGCCCCATCGACAAGCGCGTCGTGGAGAATCTCCAGCGGCGCTATCCGCTCGATCCCGTCTATCTAGAGTGCATGGAGGCCTGCCACGGTGGGGTGCCCCGGGTGGGCACCTTCACGGTGGGCAAGAAGAAGGGGCAGATCGGCTTGTTTCTCACTCTCGTCGATGGGAAGTCGAAGCTCAAGCCCCCCAAGCGGCCTCATTTCGAAGACGAACGCGACGATGAGCGCGTGGTGAACAGCGTTAGTTATCTGGTGAACGGGGAACACAGCACGGCCCGGGCGTTGTTCGACAAGCTGTTGCCGTTTGCTGCCCTCCTGACGGGCATGTGCCTCGACCGGGGCTACGTCGACCTGCTGTGCTTCGATTATCGCGTGCCGAAGCCGCGGCCCCCGGTCGTCTTGTGGCTGGCCGACAAAGCCACCTCAGCCTACATAACGTGGGATCTGTTGCCCTTTGCCCAGTCGTATGATGACAACGAGAACCCGATCAACGTGGCCTGGGATGAATTCTTGATTCCGCTTGCCCCAGATTTCTCGAAGTTCATTGCCTCGCTGCGCGTCGAGTAATACGTGACAGTCGAGAAGGCAACTCAACCCGTGACGGAAGAACAGGCATTTCTTGGCGCCATTCAACAGGATCCCGATGATGACGGGCGGCGGCTGGTGTTCGCCGACTGGCTCGATGAACACGGCGACCCAGGCCGGGCCGAGTTCATCCGCGTTCAGTGTGCACTGGCGCGAACGCCGAAATACGACTCGCGCCGCCCGGCACTGGAACAGCGCGAGCAATCATTGCCGATCAGGCCACAGACCGAATGGGCAAAGCCCCTGTCCGCCATCACGCGGGAGTATGAGTTCCGGCGCGGCTTCGTAGAGTGGGTGGCCATCGGTGCCCGCAAGTTCCTCACGCACGGAACAAAGTTGTTTGCCCTCGCGCCGATTCGCTACGTGAAACTACTTCGCCTGGGCTCTTCGAACGTCGCGAGTCTCGACCTGGCCGACAATCCACTGCTCGCCCGGCTGCGCGGACTGGACCTGCAAGGCCGCCTGAACGCCGACGATTTGCGCACGTTGTTGACTTCACCCCATTTGACCAGGTTGGGCGCTCTCGCCTTTCCGAACTGCGACTTCGAAGTTGCCGGGCTCGAGCCATTGTTGAACGGCTGCCTGGGTCGCCTCGAGACACTTGACCTCGGTTTGCAAGAACGGCGTGACAGCGAGTCACACCGGTTTGGAACTGCGCAGGTCGAGTCACTGGCCGAGGCACGCTGGTGCCGCACGCTACGACAATTGAGCTTCAAGAACCATCGCATCAACGTGGGCGGCGCGGTGGCCCTTGCTGCCGCCAGACAACTCAAGGAACTGCGCCGACTCACGCTGCACAACTGCGGCATCGGCCTGGCGGGCACCACAGCGCTGGCCAATTCGCCTCATCTCAACAAGCTGGCCACGCTGGATCTGCGCCGCAACAAGCTGGGTGACCGAGCGGTACAAGCACTGGCGACAGCGCGCGGCTTGCCTGCTCTGGAGGAGCTCTATCTGGGGATGAACGAACTGGGTCTGCCCGCAGTTGAGGCTCTGATCGGCTGGCCCGGTCTGGCCAAGCTGAGGTTGCTGCACCTCTACTGCAATCCCATCGGCGACGAAGGTGTGATCGCGCTGGCCAGTTGTCCGGCGAGCGCTGGGCTCTGGCACCTCGACTTGCTGGGCACCGAAATGGGCGAGCGCGGCGCACGTGCACTTGCCGAATCACCCTATCTGGGCCAGCTCCGCTGCCTGGAAGTCGGCTGCCCGCCAGGCGCCGGGGCGAAGGCACTCAGGGCCAGGTTCGGTCCAGTCTGGCGAAACCAAAACGGGATTTGACACTCCACTATTGAAAGACACCGTCATGAGCCAGCTCTTCCGCTTGCCCGGTGCTGTCCGGCGCGATCCTGCCGTCGCGGGCTGGCTGCGCGAGCATCCGGGCAAACTCGGACAGCTGGCCCGGCGCTGGTTCAAGGTCATGCGCGATTGCGGCGACGACGTCCGCGAGATCCTGCACGACGGCCATCCCACCGCGTGTATCGGGGATGCGGCCTTCGGCTACGTCAATGCTTTCCAGGCTCACGTCAACGTCGGCTTCTTTCGCGGCGCCGAGTTGGCCGATCCCGACGGGCTGCTCGAAGGCACGGGCAAATTCATGCGCCACGTGAAGCTGCGACCTGGACAGGAGGTCGACGATGCGGCCCTCAAGCAGCTCATCGAGGCTGCCTACGCGGATATGAAGAGACGCGTGGCGGCGGAGTAACATTTCGGTCAGATCGCCCGACGCCTGCGCTCTGGGACGTCGGCGCTGGTCATCTCGTCAAGTTGATGAGTGCTGCCAGCGAACTCGGGTTTGCTGACCTCGCTTTCTCCGGCACTGGCAAAGAAACCGTAGGTCAAGGGCAACATCAGCAAGAAGAGCAAGCAGCAGCTGGGCGCGAGCCAGATGGATTCCTCAGGTGGAGTGAATCGTCGTCCGACCTCGTAGCTGAAGGCGATGCCAAGCGCCAGCACGAAATGAGCGGTTGCCAGCCCGTAGCGTTTTGCATGCCAGGCGTGCGCCCATGCCAGCGCCAGTGCCGGGCCAAGAAGACCGTAGGTGTTGTTTTCCGTGCGCGGATTGAACAGCATCAGGTAGCCCGCCGCCAGGGTGAAGAGGAGGATGCAAGTTTCCTGAGGCGACAGCCGCGCCTTGATCCGCCAGGCCACGGCCAGAGTCAGCACCGCCGCGCAGGCGCTGAGCGCCAGCGTGCCGGCATGCGAAAACTCAAAGCCAAACACCCGCAGCACGCCAAACAGCGTGGTCCAGTAGGTGACCGCGGCGAGCTTGGTCGCAGCCCCCAGACCCTGACGGACAGAGAGATATTGTTCGAGCACGTAGTGGGGCTGCTGCATCGCGAAGGGCAGCACGAAGACCAGGACCATGCCCACAGCAAGCCGCCAGCGCGTTTCCCGGTACAGGGCAGCAACCAGCAGCATCAAGACAAGTATCAGCGGCTTCAGGGCAAAGCCGAGACACAGCCACAAGGCACTGCACGACCAGCGGCGCTCGTATAGGTCGACAAGCGCATGCATCATCAGCCCGCCCATGAGGACCGTCGCCTGCCCGTTGCGGACACTGTCCCAGCCAAGTATCCCCATCATCAGCGACATGACGAGGAAACTCAGTCGGTCGACGGGAACCGGCGCCAGCGCCGCGAGACGGCGCAGCCCCCAAAAACGTGGATAACTCGGCCAGTATGGGCAACTTCCCACGGGATAGCGTGAGGAGGCTACTTCTTCAGAACGCCGTCAACGACCCAGCAGCCCCGCACGTGCAGCCCGGGCCGCCGGCAGTGGCCCAGGATTTTCTCATTGGTACAGCCGCTCTCTTCGAGAGCGTCGGCCAGGATGGGCAGCCGCTCGAAAGCACGTTCTGCGTAGATGGCTTCCGCCAATCTCACAACGGTAGCGTCGCGCCAGGTGAGCCAGGCTTCGTCGAACGTGACGGGCCGGAACGGGTTGCCATAGACACACTTCATCGTGGCAACCTGGTCGAGCTGGGCGGCGGCGAATTCCTCTTTCCAGCCCATGCTCCAGGTCTGGTGCTTCGGGTGGGTGGGTGGTACATCGATCGGAGACGGCCCCATCTTGTCGAACGCGAGCGCTTGCGCGGCCCGGCTGGGCAAGGTTGCTTCGAACCAGAGCCGGTCGATGCGCGGGCTCTGCATGACGATCCATGCCATGGCCGACGAAGCAAGCCCGCGCGGGCTACGCTCGGTGCTATCGCGCAGCGGGCCATCGACGGCGGCCCAGCGCGGTTCGATGCGCTGTTGAGCGCCGGTTTCGGCCCATTCTCTCAACATCAAGAAGACCGCCCGCGATTCGTCCGTGAAAAACGGCTGAAGTGGTTCGAGGTAACCAACCATCAGCAGGCGAAGTTTCCTGACGCTGCCGAACTTGAGCCCGAGGTCTCGACAAGGAAATGGCCTGGTTGCCTTCAGCCACTGTTTCTCATTCATGAGCGACCCGCATGCGTCATTTCGTCATCACTTCCAGTTGCACCGCGCCGATCTGAATCACGTCATCCTTCTTCAGCGTCACCTTCTTGTCGGGCGTGACCTTGTCCCGATTGACGAAGGTGCCGTTGTCGCTCTTGGCGTCTTCGAGGACGATGGCCTCGCCCGTGACGGTGATGATCGCATGCGGGCTGGAAGCCTGCGCCTGATCGGCTGCTTCTTGCCAGGCCAGATTGACATCGACGGGCTGATCCCCCGCGCGGCCCAGGTAGTTCTTGCCCTCATAGAGCGGATACTTCATGCCCGGCTTCTGCCCGCGCAACACGACCAGCCAGGCGCGCACCGGATGGCCCGCCTTGTCGGCGGGCTGTGCTTCCTTGATCCGGTCGGCGGCCGCCTGGAAATCGATCGCACTGAACTTCTGGGCCAGCCAGATCCCCGTCCCCAGCGTGACCACGAGAGCAAACAGCGTGGCCACCAGGCAAGCGACGATCAGTGGCCTCAGTTTCAACGTGTCTTGCGTGTCCATCAAGTTCTCCACGGAATGTTGCCGATGCGCTTACGAAGAGACCGAGGTGAGCCAGTCGAGCAGTTGCTCGTCGGCCCAGTGAATGCCGCCCGCGCTGTCCCAGCCGAGGACGCCGAGATGGCCTCCGCCCGAGGCGATGCGCACGGCGACATGGGCGGGCGGCTTCAGTTC
>JBFWSD010000193.1:0-8668 GCA_050248575.1 Gemmataceae bacterium | reverse complement strand
CGCTCGTAGGCGATGAGGGCCGCTTCCTGCCCGTCGATCTCGCGCAGCTTGAGCCTGCCACGCGGCACCTGAAAGTAGGTGTCGACCTGATGTTCCACGCGGGGAGGCCCGCAGAGTTCCTGCACGACCTGCCTGGCCCGGGCCAGGTCGCCGCAGCGGGCCTTCACTTCGAGATTGCGCCGGGCCGTGCTCATGGCATACCTGATAAACAACAAGAGCCGGAGGATCGCTCCGGCTCTTGCGTGAGTCAGTGACAGTTGGCTGTCATCCGTCAGTCGTTGTTGACGTCGTGGATGAGCGGCTCGAGCTGCTTGGTATTGCGTTCCACGGCCAGCACGATGGTGCGTTCTTCCACGCCGTCGGCGGAAGCGGCGACGGCCGGGATGATCTGCCTGCTGTCGGGCAGGCTGTAACGCATGGTAAAGGTGCCGTCCGGGCGGAGCTTGATCGGTTCGCCCTGGAGGGTAACGCGGGCGTCTGGCTCGGTGGCCCCGTAGACGATCAGCTCGGCGTCGAGATGGAAGAAGAACTTGCGGCCCTTGGCCGGGAAGGCGCCCGAGCCGAAGCTGGTGACGGCGGGCGAGCCGAGCGGGCGGCGCAGGCGTTCTTCGAACAGCTGTTTCAGCTCGAGGCTGGAGGCCGTCGGGTCGAAGCCGCCCGACATGGCGTAGATGCGGTCGGCCTTCTTGGTGTCGATGTCGGCCCAGTTTTCGTCGATGATATCGCTGACGCCGGCGCGCGGCGTGGAGACGACGTTGGAGCGGGCCAGCACGTAGAAGCGGCCGCGCGGCGACAGGTAGCCGATGTCGACGCGGAAGGAGCGGGGCGGATCGGCGACGTCGATGTACCAGTTGTTGCAGCCGCCGTGGATGTAAATGTCGCGGACGATGGATTCGGCGGCGGTGCTGACGTCGCGGCCCGAGACGTCGAGGATGCGGAGGATCGGCTTGGCGCCGTGCCATTCTTGCCCGAGGGCGGCCTCGGCCCGCTGGATGGCGTTGCGGGTCAGCTCCCAGTAGGCGTGCAGCCAGTACGGGTCGCGGACCATGACGACGATGCGGTCTTTGCCGTAGCCCGCGGGCAGGTCCTTGGGAACCTTGGCGGACAGGTCCTTGGTGGGAACGCCGATGTCGTACTTGCTATGTTCGTAATCGTCACCGGAGCCGTTGGAGTTACGGGCGGCCGAGCGCTGCGTCTGGGGGCGGGGCGCCTTCTTCTTGGCGGACTTCTTCCCCGACAGGGCGGCTACCAGGTCCTCCTTGCGCATGTCGTACCAACCGGTGATACCGCGCTTGCGTGCCAGCTCGATGAGCTCTTTCTTGGAACAGGATTTCAACTCCCTCTTCATACGCAACTCCGTCGGGTTCTGCCCGCCACCGGCAGATTCGAGTGGAAAGGGTGAATGGTGGCATCCGTGCGGAAGGCTCCGGGCTCCCAGACGTCCGTTTCGGGGAGTGAATTCAACGAGCTCGGCGGATTTTTTGCTTGCACTTCAGCCGAGTCGATGCTTGGCGGGATCAGCCCTCGATGTTGGTTCGTGCGGAAGAGGAAGACGGTTCGGTCCGGGAGACAAAAAAAGGCAAGCCTTCCTGAGTGTGGAGAGGATTGCCTCTGACGACTTCGTTCCTCAAGCGAACCACAATACGAGGTCTTGAATCACAATTGCCCCTGCCATAAGAGCTTGACTGGTGGTGCCTTGGGCGTTTTTGTCCGCCGCAGGCCGTACCGTTGCTCGTGCCAGATACTAACCTATCGGCACGCCGCTGTCAATCAGAAATTCTCTCCGGCAAGGTGGGTAAGGCCGCGCCGCCCTAACGCCCCGATTATTGATATTTTCCCTACCAAAAGGAAGATTGGCTACAAAGCGATCTTCGGCTGATCAAGAAGGCCCGTGTTCATCCACGGGCGTCGTTGGATCAGTCATTGCCGCATCTCGCTCGGAGGGCGTTTTCAGGCCGTCCTTCCGATATGCTAGAAGTATGAAGCTTGTTGAAGATCCCAAGAGGCTGGCCTTCTATCTGGGGCTCTCTCAGATCGGCATGGAGATGGTTGCGCCCATCGTGGCCGGTCTGGTACTCGATCACTATCTCGGCTGGGAGCCCTGGGGCGTGGCCGCCGGCACCATTCTCGGTTTCGGCGGCGGCCTCTATCACCTGCTCGCACTTCTCAAGCGGCAGGAAGAACACGAGCAGAACTCCAGACGGGACCCTTCGTGATCAAGCAGCTCGGCACTCTGATCGTGGTCGTGATGGGGGCGTGGTTTCTGGTGGCCATTCCCGCCCGCCACCTGATGGGAGACTGGGCCCTGGTCTACAGCGGAGTGGCTGCCCTCACGTGCCTGGTGCCCGCCTGTCTGACCCTGGCGGGCAGCAGCTGGCTGCTGCAACAGCCCGATCAGCTGGTGCTGGCCGTGCTGGGCAGCACTGGCGTGCGCATGTTCCTGGTGCTTGGCGTGGTCTGGTTCCTGACGGTCTCGGTCCCTTATTTTCGCGAGCACGACGGGCTCTGGGCCTGGTTCCTCGGTTTCTACCTGCTGACCCTGGCCACGGAAATTGCATTACTCTTGTCCCGGCCGGGACAAGACCATAAGTAATCTCCAAGTTCGCAGGTTACGGAATCTTCGGCATTCTCGAGGGGACCGAGAGCCATGGCTCACGATCCAATGGATCACGTCAAGGACGCGGATACATTCCATGTTTTTGACCGGCTGTTTGACGGCGTTCACATCCACCTGCCGAACATCCTCGGGTTCCAGATCACCAAGTACATGGTGCTGGAATTGCTGGCGGCCGGACTGGTAGTCGCCATCTATGTGCCGTTGGCCCGGCGGGCGCAAAGCGGCGAGCCCCCCAAGGGTAGCTGGTGGAACTGCTTTGAATCATTGCTCACCTTCATTCGCAATGACGTGGCCCGGCCCAATCTGGGCGAGAAGGACGCCGATCACTACGTCCCCTTCCTGTGGACGCTGTTCCTGTTCATCCTGTTCTGCAACCTGCTCGGCATGTTTCCCTACATGGGGTCGCCGACGGCCAATATCTGGGTGACGGGCGCCCTGGGCATTTGCGCATTCTTTGCCATCCACGGGTCGCCGATTGCCAGGGACGGGGCCAGTCACTATTTGAAATCGCAATGGCCCCATATTCATCTGGGGCACGGCTTCGTGGCCGAAGCCTTCGGAACGTTGCTAAGCCTGATGATCTTCACGATTGAGATGCTGGGCACGGTGATCAAGTCGTTCGTGCTGGCCGTGCGTTTGTTCGCCAACATGTTCGCCGGCCACATGGTGCTCGCCAGCATCTTGCTGTTCATCGTGATCGTGGGGACGACGCCCGAAGGGCACGCGAAGTTCAGCGGCATCTGGTTGCTGGTGACGCTGTCGAGCTTCTTCGGCACGGTGGCGTTGAGCTTGCTCGAGCTGTTTGTCGCCTTTTTGCAGGCGTACATCTTTGTCTTCTTGACTGCACTGTTCATGGGCATGGCCCTGCATCCGGAACATTGAGACGAACTCGATGCGGAGCGGGCGGCCCGGTTTTTGGGGAGTAATGATGAAGACGATGCAACTGTTGCTGCTGGCGGTGGTGGTGCTGATGCTGACGGCGGTGCCGGCGCTGGCGCAGACGAGCCCGTCGACGGCGATCCTGTCGGGCGGCGCCGTGGGCGCGGGCCTCGGCGCAGCGATCACCATCGTGGGCGCGGGCTACGGCTTCGGCCGCATCGGCTCGGCAGCGCTCGAGAGCATGGCGCGGCAGCCCGAGGTGGCGGGGCGCGTGCAAACAGCCATGATCGTCATCGCGGCCCTGCTCGAAGGCGCCACCTTCTTCGCGCTGCTGGTCTGCATCCAGCTGGTGGGCAAGGCGAACTTCTAACCTCGTGACTTTCAGAGAGACGAGGTGAGCCATGCGCACTTCGATTCGTGGCCCGGCCCTCGTGGTGCTGTCGGCGCTGGTGGTGTTGCTGCTGCCCGGTCTTGGCCTGGCCGCGGAAGAGCATCCGCCCGCCAAGGGCGATGGCGGCGTCTTCGGCTTCGCTCTCGATCTGGGCATCTGGACCTTGCTGGTCTTCTTGCTCCTGCTGGCCGTATTGCGCAAATGGGCCTGGGGGCCAATGCTCGAAGGGCTCAAGAAGCGTGAAGAGAACATCTTCAACGCCCTGGAAGACGCCAAGAAGGCCCGTGCTGACGCCGAGCGCGTTCGTGCCGAGCTGCAGGCTGAGATGGACAAGGCCAGCGAAAAGGTCCGTGAGATGCTGGAGGAAGCGCGACGCGACGCCACCGCCACCAAGGAAGATATGCTGGCGAAGGCCCGGGCCGAGATCAATACCGAGAAGGACCGTGCCCGCCGCGAGATCCAGATCGCCGAGGATCACGCCCTGCATGAGATCTGGAACCAGGCGGTGGAACTGGCCGCGGCCATCTCCACCAAGACCATCGAGCGTTCGCTCACGCCCGAAGATCATCGCAAGTTCGTGGACGAGGCCCTGAAGGATCTGCACAAGATTCGCCGACCGAATGTCCCGCAGCCCGCGTGAACCATGGAATTGAAGCAGAAAGTACGAGAACTCATCGAAGACGTCAGCGCTCAGCGCATCGCCGCGGTGTATGCGCAGGCCCTCCATGATGCGGCGGCAGCTGAGAATCAGGCCGACGACGTCTACGAGGAGCTGCGGTCGCTGGTTCAAGATGTTTACCCGCGAGACGTCGACTTCGAACGTTTTCTGGCCTCGGCGGCTATCGGCCGCGCCCACAAGGAAGCCCTGATCGACAAGGTCTTCAAGGATCGGGCCAGCCCGCTGTTCGTGAAGTTACTGCATGTGTTGAATAACCACGGCCGGCTGGAGCTGGTCCGGGTCATCCTGAAAGAGTACCGCGAGCTACGCGACCGGCTGGCCCGGCGGGTGCGCGTGCACATCAGCTCGGCCGTCCCGCTCGCCGACGCGCAGCGCGACGGCATTGCCGCCGAGGTGCGGCGCGTCTTGCAGCTCGAACCGATTGTGGAGACGAGCGTCGACCCGCATTTGCTGGGCGGCGTTGTGCTGCGCGTGGAAGACTGGCTCTACGACGGTTCGTTGCGAACGCGCCTGGAGAAGATACGCAAAAACCTCATGGAAAGTTGCAGTCATGAAATTCAAAGCGGACGAGATCGTTTCCGTTCTGACTAGAGAGATGGACCCCCACCGCCCCGAGGTGAACGTCGAGCAGGTGGGCAAGGTTCTCGAGGTGGGCGACGGCATCGCACGCGTCTACGGCCTGGCGGGCGTGATGGCGGGCGAGATGGTCGAGTTCAAACGCACCGGCGTGCGCGGGCTCGCCTTCAACCTCGAAGAAAACTCGGTCGGCGTCATCATCCTCGGCGAATATCTCGAGATCGCCGAAGGGGACGAGGTCGCCTCCACCGGGCAGCTCTTGCAGGTGCCCGTGGGCGACGCGCTCATCGGCCGCGTCGTGGATCCGCTGGGCAACCCGCTCGATGGCAAGGGCCCGATCATCACCACGCATTTCCGCCCGGTGGAGACCAAGGCGCCGGGTGTCGCCGAGCGGCAGCCCGTCAATCAGCCCTTGCAGACCGGTTTGAAGTCGATCGACTCGATGACGCCGATCGGCCGCGGGCAACGCGAGCTGATCATCGGTGACCGCCGCGTGGGCAAGACAGCCATCGCCCTCGACGCGATCATCAACCAGAAGGAAGAGAAGGTCGTCTGCGTCTATGTGGCCTGCGGGCAGCGCGAAGGCGCGGTGGCCGGCGTGGTAGAATCGCTGAAGGCCCACGGCGCCATGGACTACACGATCGTGGTGGTGGCTTCCTCGGCGGACGCCGCCCCCTTGCAGTACATTGCCCCTTACGCGGGCTGTGCCATGGCCGAATACTACGTCTACGAGCAGGGCCGCGACACCCTGTGCGTTTACGACGACCTGACCAAGCAGGCCGCGGCCTACCGGCAGCTTTCCTTGCTGATGCGGCGTCCGCCCGGCCGCGAAGCCTATCCCGGCGACGTGTTCTATTGCCACTCGCGTCTGCTCGAGCGTTCCGCCAAGGTCGCCGAGCGCTGGGTCATCGTCCCGCAAGACGCCGATGCGGCCCAGGTCAACGAGGACTGGGGCGTGAACGCGGCGGCCGACCCGCAGCGCAAGCGCGAGACCGGCGAGGCGGGCAAGGTCTATGTCGGCCCGCTCGACAAGGAGCACGCCGAGAAACACGACCTGGCCAAGTTCCCCGGGCACAAGGTCGCCAAGGTGCCGAGTTCGGGCGGCTCGCTCACGGCGTTGCCGATCATCGAAACACTCGAAGGCGAAGTGTCGGCCTATATCCCGACCAATGTCATCTCCATCACCGTCGGCCAGATCTACCTGCAGCCCGACCTGTTTTTCGCGGGGGTGCGGCCCGCCATCGACGTCGGCATCAGCGTGTCGCGCGTGGGCGGCAAGGCGCAGATCCCGGCCATGAAATCGATCGCGGGCAGCTTGCGGCTCGACCTGGCCTCGTTCCGGGAACTGGAAGCGTTCGCCCAGCTGGGCACCGAACTCGACAAGGCAACCCAGTCGCAGCTCGATCGGGGCTACCGCATGGTGGAACTGCTCAAGCAGCCCCAGTTCAAGCCGATGCACGTGGCCGATCAGGTCATGAGCATCTACGCAGGCACCAAGGGCTTCCTCGACAAGGTGCCCATCAAGCAGGTGCCCGCCTGGGAAGAACAGTTCCTCCGCTACATGCGCGAACAAAAGCCGGAAGTCCGGAATGAGCTGATCAAGGAGAAGAAGTTGACGAAGGAGTTCGAGGAGAAGCTCAAGGCGGCCATCAACGAGTTCCAGCCGCAGTTCAAGGCGGTGTGAACCGACGTAAGGGAGGCACGCCCGTGTCGTTTGCGGAAGAAGAAGACGACGACCCGTTCAAGAGTATTGGCGGCACGCACCAGGAGCGGCAGTCGCGGGCCAGCCCCCAGGACGACCAGATCCGCAAGACCCTCGGTCTGGTCACGGCCGGCTCGGGGGGCTTCATCTTTCTGCTCGGCCTCTTGTTCTTGTCGATCTGGGTGATGATCCTGGGCGCCGTGATCGCGGGGGGTGGCTACGCCGTCTACGATGGCCGCGCCGTCAACCTGCTCGCCAGCAAACTGCAAAAGAAATAGGAAACCATGGCCAAGACACGTGCCATCGTCAAACGCCGCAAGGCCATCCGCAACATCCGCAAGATCACGCGGACCATGGAGTTGATTGCCACGGCGCGCTTCAAGCGGGCCCTCGACCGCGCCACCGAGGCCGAGGCCTACACCAAGAAGATCACCGAACTGGCCACCGACCTCAGTACCAGCGCCACCGACATCAAGCATCCGCTCTTGATGAAGCACGACCCGGAGAAGAACAGCCTGCTCCTGGTGATCTGCTCGAACCGCGGCCTGTGCGGCGGCTACAACGCCGGTATCTTGCGTGAAGCCATGGGCCGCATTCGCCAGCTGCCGGGCGAAGGGCTCGACCTGCACCTGGAAGTCTCAGGCAAGCGCGGCATCACCTACATGCGCTTCCAGGGGCAGAACGCGGAAGCCACTTACACCAAGTTCGACGACCGCCCCAAGTTTGACGAGGTGGAGGTACTGGCCAACAAGTATCTGCACGGCTTCACCTCGGGCAAACTCGATCGCGTCGAGGTGTGCTACATGAAGTTCTTGAGCGCGGCGCGGCAGATGGCAGTGGTTGAAACACTGTTGCCACTGGCGACCGTCCCTGGTCATGGAGACGCGGGCAGCCCGGGGGCCGCCGGCAGTCCGACTGTCCAGAAGACGGTCGAATATGAGTTCCTGCCCGGCCCGAAGAGCATCCTGGAAGAACTGTTGCCGGAGAGTTTCAAGGTCAGGCTGTTCAAGTGCTTCCTGGACGCGGCCGTGAGCGAGCAGATTGCCCGCCGCGTGGCCATGAAGGCGGCCACCGAGAACGCCGGCGAGATGATCAAGAACCTGACCCGGCTCTACAACCGAGCCCGCCAGGCGCAGATCACCAAGGAGATCGCCGAGGTCATCGGCGGCGCCGCGGCTTTGGAGTGAGCATGATCGTCGACGACAGACGGCATACCGAAGCCCTCAAGACCAGCAGCATGCTGACAGAACTCTATCGTCGCATGTATCTCCCGGAGTCTGTTGTTGTGAAACCTGCTCAAGTCATCCGAGTGCTCAACCAGGCAAAGATCCGCTTTGTCTTGATGGGAATGCACGGGATCGGCGGTTGGCGTGACGAGCCCAGGTCCACCCAGGACGTGGATATTTTGATCGACGGCAAAGATCACAGCAAGGCGGTCAAAGCAATCCGCACGGCGTTTCCAGGACTCCTGAAACAGGATTTCCCTGTGGTGACCCGCTTTCTAGACCGTGCCACCAAAAAGGAAGTCATCGACTTGATGAAACCGTCGGTCCCTTTGTTGGAGGCAGCGTTTACTCACTCGCAGCGAGTGGGCAGAACGCATGCGATTCCAACCTTGGAGATGGCTCTGGCGTTGAAGTTTGCAGCGATGATCTCACCCGACCGTCGTTATGACAAAAAACTTCAGGATGGTGCCGATTTCGTCAATATCACAAATACCAACCTGTCGGCGATCAGCCGGGGCAAGCTCAAAGAACTCGGTGAAATGGTGTACGCGGGGGGTGGCGACGAGATCCTTGGCATAGTCGACAACATCGCAGCGGG
>JBFWSD010000192.1:0-8681 GCA_050248575.1 Gemmataceae bacterium | reverse complement strand
GCCGACCATGAGCGTGTTGCTCGTACCGTCGGTGACCTGCGTGAGGTTGCGCGTGATGTTTGCGTTCGGATAGTTCCGGCGCGTGAAGATGCCGTCGCTGTGATCGAGCCCGTTGAACTTGCCGTCGAGGCTGGCATGGATCCAGCGGGCGTCGGTGCCCCAGCTGCCGCCGTTCCATTCGCCGGCGGTGCCGTCCCCTTTGCCCCAGTTGCCGCCCAGCACGCCCTTGTAGTTGGTGAGTTCCACGGGCAACGGGGCCACATTGTATTCATCGCTGCGCGGGCCCAGCTGCTGGCCATTGTCGCTCGGGCAAAAATAGATTCGCACCTTCGTGGCACAGAAGGCCGGGCTGGCCGAGAGCGTGTTCGTGTTGATGTTGCCCTGCTTGTAGAGGTTGTCCTGTTCGACGTAGGGCAAGATCCGCGCCAGCCAGCTCCAGTTGCGGTCGTTCGTGAAGTTCGTGCTCATCAGGCTGTTCATCGGCAGCGTTTGCTGGGCGTCGTGATAGGCGTGGCAGGCCAGGGCAATCTGCTTGAGGTTGTTCTGGCATCGTGCCCGGTTGGCCGCCTCGCGCACCTTTTGCACGGCGGGCAGCAAGAGCGCAATCAAGATGCCGATGATGGCGATGACCACCAGCAACTCGATGAGCGTGAACGCGCCGCGGCGGGCCAACTTCTTGGCCCGCGCGTCGACTCGAGTCGCGGTGCTGTCCAGAAGCCTCATGTGCGGATTCCTGGCAATCATGGCTGTCCCCCCTGTGGCGCGGCGGCCTGGACTTTCAGATCATAGCTGCCCGGGGCCGCGCCTGCGACCACTTCGATCTCCAGCTCGGTTGTTTCCGCGGTATTGTACTTCTCATCGATGAACGACTTGCGTGGGGCAAATGGATCGTCGGGATTGGGCGGCTCGGTGGAGACGACCACCACCTTGTACCAGCCCGCCGGCGCGCCGGGCTTGGCGGCGGTGATCAGGCGAAAGCTGCCGTCGGCCTGGATCTCGGCCCCCGGCGTATGCGGGCAGGTATTTCCCTTCGATTTGTCCGGATGAAAGGCAACGGTGCCGATCTTGACTGGCGCCGATTCCTCCCCGTCTGCAACCAGGAGGATCTTGCCCTCGACGGGAAAGGTGGTGCCGACATTGGCGGGATCGGCATTGCCCTGACAGCCAAGGCACAGGGTGGCCAGTAACAGGAAACGGAATTTGACCATGGCAACATTCTCTCCGCGGCAAAGCGCCAATGCAACAGTCGTCAGATCAGCGGGCGGCCCGGGCCGGCGGCGCCGTGCCGCTTGAGAATCGATACGGCGTTCGCGTATTCCGAGTCCGAATCGACAGCCACGCGCAGGAGCGACTTGTCGCGCACCACCTCTTCGACCTCGCGATAACCGAAGCGGCAGTAGCCGCCCACCCAGCCGCCGAGTAACCGGCCCACGAAAAAACCAGTTGCCGGATAGAGCAGGGACCAGGCATCGTCGAGGCGAATGCCGTGCGCGCCGAAGCCGATGGCCAGGCCGACGAGCAATCCGAGGATGCCGCCGACAAGGGCAAGTCCCGCGCGATTCTGCGCCGCGAGCGTCTCGGCATTCCCCGGCGACGGCTCGGGCACTTCTTCGGGTGACTGCGTCAAGGTGACCTGGCTGCAGGCGAAACCGCTCTGCTCGAGCTCGGCCATGGCCCGCTCGAGGGCCGCCGACTCCCGAAACACTCCGGTCACCGTCTTCCTGCGCAACATCTTCGATCCTCTCTCGTCAGGCGATGATCGACTCGAAGTAGGCAAGTGGCGTGCCAGCCCGCCGTCTGTGTCCAGGGCTCTCGACGCTGGCCCGTAACGGTTCGTTTGCGCAATGAAAGCCTATGTCGACTTTCCATTGATCGTTGCAATCTCAGGATTTACGAAATTGACGACCCGTGGCGGAGCAAAAAGTGCGCAAAGAATCGGTGACCGCTTTTGAACGGCCGTCTTCGGTGGAACGGGGGCGCAAGCTTTCATTGGATCGATGCTCCTTGCTAAAGGGTTTCGATTCGCTTCCGGCTAAAGCCGGGACTCCAACAAGTGCTCGACGCTGGCCCGTAACGGTTCGTTTGCGCAATGAAGGCCTATGTCGACTTTCCATTGATCGTTGCAGCCTCAGGATTTACGAAATTGACGACCCGTGGCGGAGCAAAAAGTGCGCAAAGAATCGGTGACCGATTTTGAACGGCCGCCTTCGGTGGAACGGGGGCGCAAGCTTTCATTGGATCGATGCTCCTTATTAAAGGATTCGATTCGTGTCGTTCGTGAAGATTCGTGGTTCACATCTTGCACGACGCATCGTATGAATCGACTTCGTGAATTTGTTCGGCCTCAAAGGTTCGGAACCAATTGCTATTGCTTCCGGCTAAAGCCGGGACTCCAACAGGTGCGTCCGATACACCTTCATTCTGCGCCGGGCGGGGGGCAAGTACGTGTCAGGTTTGTCTGTCTGCCCCTGAGGCGAGTTTACATAGAATCACAGCAGCATCCCAGGAAGACTTCGTGTGAAGCAAGAACCATGGCGCATCGCTATCTCGTTCAGTTTCAGCCCAAACACACGCCGCACCTGTTCACCGACGTGCTGGTGATCGGTGCGGGCATCGCCGGCATCCGCGCCGCCCTCGAGGTGCCGCCCGACCTGCGCGTGCTCGTCGTCACCAAGGACGCCATCGACGAAAGCAACAGCAGCTATGCCCAGGGAGGCATCGCCGGCGTGCTCGGCGAAGACGACCGCTTCGAGAATCACATCGAGGACACCCTGGCGGCCGGGGCCGGGCTGTGCGAGCGCGAAATGGTCGAACTGGTGGTCCGCGAGGCCCCGCAGCAGATCAACGACCTGGTGCGCTTCGGCACGCAGTTCGACGAGGAAGATGGCCGGCTGGCCCTGGGCCGCGAAGGGGGCCATAGCCACCGCCGCATCGTACATGCCCTGGGGGATGCGACAGGCCACGAAGTCATGCGGGCGATCATTGCCCGCGCTCGCGCCGCGGCCAACATCACTCTCTGGGATCGCACGTTCACGCTCGATCTGCTCACCCACGAGGGCCGCTGCGTGGGGGCGGTGGTCCAGCCCCACGAGCGCGAGCCGATGCTCCTGTGGGCCAAGCAAACGGTGCTCGCCTCCGGCGGCGTGGGCCGCATCTATCGCGAGACCACCAACCCGCCCGTGGCCACCGGCGACGGCATGGCCGCCGCCTGCCGCGCCGGCGCGCGGCTGCGCGACATGGAATTCATGCAGTTCCATCCCACCGTTCTCTACGTGGCGGGCAGCAGCCGCTCGCTCATCAGCGAAGCCGTGCGCGGCGAAGGAGCCTATCTCCTCGACAAGGACGGCAAGCGTTTCATGCTCGAAGTCGACGAGCGGGCCGAGCTGGCCCCACGCGACGTGGTGGCCCAGGCCATCTTCCACTGCATGCGCAAGACGCAGCACCCCAATGTTTATCTCGATCTGGCCCACCTCGATCCGGAGCGCGTGCGGCAGCGTTTCCCCGGCATTGCCCGTGTCTGCCGCGACTTCGGGCTGGACATCACGCGCGACAAGATTCCCGTCCGCCCGGGAGCGCACTACATGATCGGCGGCGTGCTGATCGACCTGGAAGGCCGGACCAGCGTGCCCGGTTTGTGGGCGGCGGGCGAGGTCACCTCGAGCGGGCTGCACGGGGGCAACCGGCTGGCCTCGAACAGCTTGCTCGAAGGGCTGGTCTTCGGGGCCCGCTGCGGGCAAGGGGCCGCGGCGGCGGCCCGGGCGTTGCCCGACTCGTTTGCCGTCTTGCCGCTCGAATCGCGTTTCGAGCCCGAATCGGCCGAGCCGCTCGACGTGGAAGATCTCACCAGCTCGCTGCGCAGCCTGATGGGCCGGCACATGGGCATCGTCCGCGAACAGACCGGGCTGGAACAGGCTCGCCGCGACGTCGATTTCTGGTGCCGCTACGTGCTGGAGCGCGAGTTCGACACGCGGCCCGGCTGGGAACTGCAGAACATGCTGACCATTGCCCGGCTGATGATCGCGTCGGCCCTGACGCGGCAAGAATCGCGCGGCGTCCACTTCCGCAGCGACTTCCCCCGCCGCGACGACGCGGACTGGCAGAAGCATGTGATCGTCGACGGGAATGAGACGATGACACGGTGACACGATGATCGGGTGGCGACATGACCGAGATCACTCTTGGGCGGTATCGGCACTACAAGGGGAAGGAATACACGGTGCTCGGCGTCGCGCGTCATAGCGAGACCGAGGAGGAACTCGTGGTCTATCGGCAGGAATACGGCGATCATTCCCTGTGGGTGCGGCCCAGGCAGATGTTCCTCGAGACGATGGAAGTGGACGGACAGCAGGTGCCGCGCTTCCGTCCGCTCTGACAGTACGGGACAGGTACGCGGGCTGACTCCCGTCGCTCACGCTCAGGGCTCGCCGCGCGAACGCTACGCGTTCACCACTCACTACTCACCATCTTGTCATCTTGTCACCGGCATCTCATACAGGAACACCTGGGTGGCGTCGCCGATTTCGAGGACGCGCACGGGCTTCCAGCCTTTGAGCGGGAAGTCGTGGGCCACGACGCGGCTGCCCGGCTTCAGTTCGCGTTCCAGGATCGGCTTCAGCTTCTCGTTGAACTCGGGCAGCATGTAGAGCGTGACCACGCTGGCCCGCGCCAGGTCGGGCACCTTGAGGGCGTCGCCGTGGCGAATCTCGACCAGTTCGCCCACATTCTCTTTCTCGACGCGCTGGCGGGCCTCGGCCACGCGCCTGGGATCGATATCGACGCCGACGCCGTGCGCGCCATACTTCACGGCCGCGGTCACCACGATGCGGCCATCGCCGCAGCCCAGGTCGAAGACCACGTCGTCTTTCTGCAGCTTGACGGCTTCCAGCATGGCGGCCACCACGTCGTCGGGCGTGGGCACGAAGAGGATGTTGCTGGAGCTGCGATCAAAGCCGGGCCGGAACTCGGCGCGCGATTCTTCGCCCGCGCGCATGCGCACGAGCTGCATGCGCGTGACGCGTCCCTTGGGCGACGTCCAGTGGGCACGCAGCGTGTAGAAGTAGTTCTTGCCCGGCTCGAGCGGGGGCGATTCGAACAGCCGTTCCGTGCCGGTGGCCTTCGGCGTGTAGCCTTCGATCTCCAGCGTGGCGTCCGGCGGCAAGAAGACGCGGAGCTGTGCCGGTTTCTTGTCCTCCGCCCGCAGCGTGGCGACACAGAGGATGCTCACCAGCAACGCACCTATTCGATGACATCTCATGTTGCTTCTCCGAGAATACGGGACAAGCATGCTGGCTTCTTCCCGTCGCTCACGCTCCAGGCTCGCCACGTGAACGCTGCGCGTTCACCACGCACCACTCATGTTTCTTCCGAGGGTACGGGACAGGTTCGCGGGCTTTACTCCCGTCGCTTACGCTCCGGGCTCGGCACCACGCACCGCGCACCACGCACCAGCGAGTATACAGCCCGGGTTGACAAAAACCGGGTCACAACTTGTAATTCCTACCAACCGACCATTCTGCAATCTGCATTCTGACTTCTGCATTGATCTGGAAGGAGTCCGGCATGGCGTGGTTCGAGACGAAGAACCTGAGCGTCGACCTGCACGCGGATCATATTGCCCATGTCTGGCTGGACGTCCCCGAGCGCAGTCACAACGTGTTTGGCCGGCAGGTGCTGGCCGACATGGAGGCGGCCCTCGAGCGCATCGAGGCGGACAGGTCCATCAAGCTGGCCGTGTTCCTGGGCCGCAAGAAGAGCGGCTTCGTGGCCGGGGCTGACATCCAGGAATTCCAGTCGGTGAAGACTGCCGACGACGCGGCGGCCCTGTCGCGGCGCGGGCAGGACCTGATGAACAAGGTGGCCGGGCTGCGCGTGCCCACCGTCGCGGTCGTACACGGGCCGTGCCTCGGGGGCGGCCTCGAGTTCGCGCTCGCCTGCGATTATCGCGTCGTGCTCGACGAGAAAGGCACTCAGCTTGGCTTGCCGGAGATCAAGCTTGGCCTCTTGCCCGGCTGGGGGGGCACGCAGCGCTTGCCCCGCGTGGTCGGCCTCGAGCGCAGCCTGCATGTCATCCTCCAGCAAGAAACGCTGGACGCGAAGAAGGCCAAGGAGTGGGGGCTGGCCGACGCCGTCTTCAAGACGCAGCCCAACGCCATCGAGTACATCGGCGCCGAGCTGTTCCACAAGGCGAAGAAGCGGCCCAAGACCGGCATGCCGCTCCTGACGGGCCGCCAGTGGCTGCTCGAATCGACCGGTCTGGGCCGGCGCATCATCCTCAACACCACCGCCAAGATCCTGCGCGCCAAGGTGCCCGATGACATGCCCGCCCCCTTCGAGGCCTTCGAGGCCGTGAAGACCGGCATGCTCAAGGGCATGGACGCGGGCTTCAAGCAAGAGCGCGAAGGGATCGGCCGGCTGGCCACCACGGTGGCCTGCCGCAATCTCGTGACGATCTTCTTCCTGATGATGAACGCCCGCAAGGCCGACGTGGAGCCGGATGCGGAAGCCAGCGAGCTGCCCGTGCCGAAGAAGATCGGCGTGGTCGGCGCGGGCACCATGGGGGCCGGCATTGCCCAGCTGGCTGCCATCCGCGGTTTCGATGTCGTCATTCAAGAAGTGAACGACCAGGCCCTGGCCGCCGGCGTGGCCAAGATCGAGGACCTGTTCAAGAAGGCGGCCGAGAAGGGCGTCCTCTCCAGGGAAGAGGCGAGGCAAAAGGTGGCCGCCATCCAGAAGACCACCTCGTGGGAGGGGTTTGGCGACGTCGACCTGGCTGTCGAGGCGGTCATCGAGAGCATCGAGCTGAAGCAAAAGGTCTTCCGCACGCTCGAAGAGAAGTGCCGGCCCGACGCGATCCTGGCGACCAACACGTCGTCGCTGCTGGTCAAGCAGATCCAGGAGGGGCTGAGCCGCCCGGGCCGCGTGGCCGGCATGCACTTCTTCAACCCGGTGCACAAGATGCCCCTTGTGGAAGTGATCCGCGCCGGGCAGACCGAGGAGCGGGTGGCTGCCACCGTGGCCCTCCTGGCGGCCAAGCTGGGCAAGACGCCGGTGATTGTCGGCGACAGCCCGGGCTTTGTCGTCAATCGCATCCTCATCCCCTACCTGAACGAGGCGGGCATCCTGCTCAGCGAGGGGATGGCGGTCGAGAAGGTCGACAAGGTGATGAAGCGCTTCGGCATGCCGATGGGCCCGCTGGAGTTGCTCGACCAGGTGGGGCTGGATGTGGCGGCGCACATTGCGAAGGCGGTGGCCCCGGCGTTCGGCGAGCGCTTGCCGCCGCACCCGGCCCTGGGGCGCATGGTCGAGCTGGGTTACCTCGGGCAGAAGTCGGGCAAGGGCTTCTATGTCTGGTCGGGCAAGAAAAAGACGGTGAACGCCGAAGCTCTGACGAAGCTCGGCAGCGAGATCAAGACAAAGCCCAGCGGGCTGGTGGCCCACGAGCAGGAGCGTGCGGCCCGCGAACGCATGGTCTGCCTGATGGTCAATGAAGCCGCCATGTGCTTCGCCGAGAAGCTGGGCGAGCGGGCCGACGTGATCGACCTGGCCATGGTGTTCGGCACGGGCTGGGCGCCGCAGCGTGGCGGCCCGCTCCGTTATGCCGACGATCGGGGCTGCAAGGACATCGTCAAGTCGCTCGAGGACCTGGCCCGGCGTCACGGGCCGCGCTTCCAGCCCTGCGACGAACTGCGCCGCCGCGCCGAATCGGGCGAGCCCTTCTACGCCAGCCTGGAAGAGATGCAGCGCGCCCTCTCGGCGTGAGCGACTAGGCTCCCAGCATCTTGGCGATGTTCTCGCGTGTGACGGGGGCGATCAGCCCGCGTTCCGTGATGATGCCGGCGATCAGCTTCGCCGGGGTCACGTCGAAGGCGGGATTGTAAACGGGCATCCCGTCGGGTGCAGTCTGCCTGCCGAAGCCGTGCGTGATTTCCTTCGGGTCGCGCTCCTCGATGGGAATCTGCTCGCCGGCAGCCAGGCTCAGATCGAACGTGCTCGACGGGGCCGCCACGTAAAACGGGATCTCATGCGCCTTCGCCAGGACGGCCACCGAATAGGTGCCGATCTTGTTGGCGGTGTCGCCGTTGGCGGCGATGCGATCCGCGCCCACCACGACCAGTTGCACCTTGCCTTCTTTCATGACCTGCCCGGCCATGTTGTCGCAGATGAGCGTGGCCGGAATCTGATGTTGTTGCAATTCCCAGGCGGTCAGGCGGGCTCCTTGCAGGAGCGGGCGGGTCTCGTCGACGAAGACCTGGAAGGGGCGGCCCCGCTCGGCCGCGACGAACATGACCGACAGGGCGGTGCCGTAGTCGGCGGTGGCCAGCCCGCCCGCGTTGCAGTGCGTGAGCACGCCTTGATTCGGGCCGATCAAGTGTTCGCCCACGGCGCCGATGGCCCGACACATGGCCCGGTCTTCTTGCTCGATCGCCAGCGCCTCTTCCAGCAACACCATGTTCGGCTTGATCGACCCGAAGGGCACGGTCAGCCGGCGCACCGCTTGTTCCATGCGGTCGAGAGCCCAGAACAGGTTGACCGCCGTGGGCCGGCTGGTGCGCAGATACTCGGTGACGTCATGGAGCTTGTCGAAGTAGGCAATGGGTTCCAGGTCGAAAGCCCGCTGCATGCCGATCACCACACCCATGGCGGCGGCCACGCCGATGGCCGGCGCGCCGCGCACGCGCAGC
>JBFWSD010000191.1:0-8726 GCA_050248575.1 Gemmataceae bacterium | reverse complement strand
CAGCATTCGAGACATGGCAGATCGAGTTCACAAACGCTTCGCCAAGAAGCATGGCAAGAAACGAGGCCCTTTGGTTTCCGCTGAGCCGATGCTCGTCAACATGGATTTTGAGAGGATGACGATTGAGGACAAGCGGGCGTTGCTGGAGTTAGTGTTCTCGGGCAAGACGGCAGACGGTCGGCGTCACGGCGTCTACGTCGCGTCGATCCCGGGCCAAGCGAAGAATAGGCACAAGAAATTCAGCTATGAGATCGTGGGGCACTTGATTCGCAGCGATGACGATTACAGAGTGCAGGGCTACTTACCGATGAGCGAAGGTCGCAAGCGGATCATGCGAGGGGAAGGCGATATTGCATCCGAGATAGCTGAACATGAGCTACATGCGAAGAAATCGAAGAAAAAGAAGCCTGCACGTCAGAATGTTCAAGCAAGCAGGTGCGTTCCCCTTTCCTTTTTTGGACCGGAATGCAGATAAGGTAGTCAGACTCAGCGGAAGCTATGTTCCGCGGAGGGGAAGGCGCCCGAGCGGACCTCGCGGCAGTAGTTCTCGACGGCCTGGAGAATGTCGCGGCCCAGGTCGCCGTACTGCTTCACGAAGCGGGGCCGCAAGTCGTCGAACAAGCCGAGCATGTCGTGAGTGACCAGGATCTGGCCGTCGCAGCCAGCGCCTGCGCCGATGCCGATGGTCGGGATCTTGAGCGCGGCGGTGATCTTCTCCGCCATGTCGGCGGGCACGCATTCGACCACCAGCGCGAAGGCACCTGCTTCTTGCGTGGCCAGGGCGTCTTCCAGGAGCTTGCTCTCGTCGCGCTGGACACGGAAGCCGCCGAAGCGGCGCACCGATTGTGGCGTCAAGCCAATGTGGCCCATGACTGGAATGTCGGCGGAGGCGATGGCGGCGATGGCGGGCGCACTGCGGACGCCCCCTTCGATCTTCACGGCATGAGCGCCGCCTTCCTTGATGAGGCGGCCCGCGCTTTCCAGCGCCTGTTGCGGGCTGACCTGGAAGCTCATGAAGGGCAAATCTCCCACAAGCAGACTGCGGCGCACGCCGCGGGCCACCAGCCGCGTGTGGTAGATCATGTCGTCGAGGGTGACCGCCAGCGAGTGGGGCTGGCCCTGCACCACCATGCCCAGCGAATCGCCAACGAGCAACCCGTCCACGCCGGCGGCGTCGAGCAGCCTGGCCATCGTGTAATCGTAGGCGGTGAGCATGGTCAGCCTGGTTCCCTTGGCCTTGGCGGCAAGGAAATCGGGCACGGTGACGAGCCGCAGCTCGCGCTGTTCCGCCGACCTGGTCGCGGCCGTCATGACATCGACCTCTGGCTTGAACCTTGGCGAAGTCCCGCAAAACGGGGAGCCCCCGTTCCACGAGAATTATACGCATCAGCCCGCTTTCGTGCAGCGCGAACTGGAAAAGCAGGCCGGCCTGGCGTTACGTTTTGCCCCGGGCCGTGCCGTGCGAGGGAAGCACCGGAGCCGGAGTAGTAGCTGAACTACTACTAATCTTGAAGCCGGGCAAATCCCGGTGCCCGGCGAACGAAGTACGATGCACCAGTCGCAGAACAGAAGAGGCAGGCTTCAGGCGGGAGTGTCGTGTCGTCAATCGCTTCACGGAGACGTTTCACCATGATTTCGATTCGCTGTAGTGGCTGCAACCAGAGTTACCGCGTGCCGGACGAGGCAGCCGGGCGTGCCACGAAATGCCGCAAGTGTGGCAACATCATCAACATACCGCAGGGATCGAACGAGCCGACCACGGAGTTCACGGCTGCGGCCCCGGCGCCGGCGGCGGTCGCTTTTGCCCAGGCGCCCCCCGTGAGCACGCTGCGGCGGAGCAGGCGGCCGAAACTGGCATTCGTTGGCATCGGGGCCGTGGCGATCGTCGGGCTGGTGTTCGTCGCTTACGTGGCGGCGACCTGGTTCTTTGGCGGCGCTTCGCTCGGCAACGCCCAGCGCTACTTGCCCGACAACTGTGATGCGGTCGGCGTCGCCAATGTCGAGCAGTTCATGAAGAGCAAGATCTACGCGGAGATGGAGAAGAACCTGCCCGTCAGCAAGAACCAGTTCATCGATCCGAAGAAGGTTCGTCGCGTGGTGGGTGGCGGCTCGACAGAAAAGGAAACGGGGGTCACCATCTACGAGACCAACGCGACGATCAGCGCCGACGACTTGCAGGCTAGCCTCAAGAAGAGTCAGCCCTGGGTCAAGGAGTTCAAGGAAGAGAAGGTCGGTTCCTACACGGTCTATCGCTATGCGGAGATCGGGACGAGCTTTCGCGTCGCGGGCCAATCCGCACCCAAGGCGGAATTGAATGAGGCTTTCTGCCTGCCCGAAAGCAACGTGATCGTGATGGGCAAGTTCGACGTGCTGAAGGCGGTACTCGAGCGCGGCAAGCCCGCGGAGCTGAGCCCGGAACTGGTTGCGGCAATGAAGGAAGTAGATTTCAGCAGCACGTTGGCCTTTGCCGCCGTCATCAAGAAGGTGCCCCCGTCGAAGCCGAACACCATCGACCTGTTGCAGCCCGCCCGCGCCTACCTGGAACAGGTCGAGCGCGTCACCGGGCAGATCAACACATCCAATGGCCTCGACATTCACCTGACCATCCGCTGCAAGGAGGCCAAGAAGGCGGAGGAGTTCAAGGACCTGGCCAAGGGTGGGCTGACCAGCGTGAAGATCATGGCGGGCGACAAGCTCTCGGCCGACGCCATCAAGGTTATCGAAGCGATCAAGATCGAGAACAGCGGCAATGTCATCAGCGCCGATTTGAAGATCGACGAGGACGTGCTCATCAATGCCGCCAAGAGCTCCATGCAGGGCGGCGCGGCCAAACGCTGATACAATCCTGGCCAAGACGCACGGGCGTTCCCACGCGGCTGGTGGGGGCGCCCGTTCTTGTTAGCGCAGCAATTCCCGTTCGATGAGTTCGATCAGCTCGCGGGTTCGCCACAGGCGCGGACCCAGGGCCAGCTCGCGATCGGCTTCCAGCCACTGCCGCACCTTCTTGTCGGCTGCCACCGCGGTACTGTGATTCTGGCCGCCGAAGTACTGGACGATCTCGCTGTAGGCGGCTGCCGTGTGCTTGCGGGCCAGGTGCATGGCCAGCATGCGCGGATGGCTCACAGCCCAGCTGCGTTGCTTGGCCTTGAGAGCGCCCACCTCGAGACGGAGGGCCTTGCATACCGCGCGATCGACATCGGGCAGCTGCAGCACACGCACCGAATGACGCAGCAAATCGGCCAGCGCCTCGCGGGTCAAACCCAGATCGATGGGCCGGCCCGTCACCTGGCTGTAATGCCGCACGCTGTGGAGTGCTCCTTCCAGTTCGCGGACATTGCCCCGCAGCTGGGAAGCCAGCAGTTGCAATACATCGTCGCCCAGCAGGGCCTTGTTCTTGCTGGCCTTGGCCCGCAGGATGGCCAGCCGGGTCGGCTCGTCGGGGGGCAGCAAGCTCCAGACGGCCCCACCCAGTAAGCGATCGCACAGCTCGGGGAAATAATCATCGGCCAGCTTGGGATGACAGTCGCAGGTGACCACCAGCTGGCGGCCATGCGCGTGCAAGTAGTCGAAAGTGTGGAGGAATTCTTCCTGGGTCGCCCGCTTGCCCGCCAGGAAATCGAGGTCGTCCACGAAGAGGGCGTCGCAATCGCGAAACTGCTTGCGAAAGGCGCTGAGCTTGTTGAGCCGCATGGCGCTGACGAAGCGATGCGTGAATTCCTCGGCGCTGAGAAAGAGTAGGTTCCAGTCGTGATGCTCGTGCCGCAGGGCCGCGTGAATGCCCTCGAGGAGGTGCGTCTTGCCGACGCCAACCGGCCCGTGCAAGACGAGCGGGTTGACGGCATGCCCTGGCTCCTCGACCACCGCCAGGGCCGAGGCATGTCCCAGGCGATTACAAGCGCCGACCACGAAATCGTCGAGGCGATGCCAGCGCCGCTGCCTGGCCGCTGCCCGGCGCCGGGGCGGCACGGGCGCGGCTGTCTCCGGCGCGGGCGGCGCGGGCGCGTCGGCGAATGGAACTGCCAGCGCGACGCTATCGCCGTTCTGCTGTTGTCGCGACGCTTGAAACAGTTCGGGATCGATGGCAAAGCGCACGCGCATGGGCAGACCGAGCACCTCGCTGGCAGCTGCCTGCACTTCGCCGGTAAACGTGTTCTCGAGCCATTCCTGGAAGAAACGATTGGGGACGCCGACGATGAGCTGGTCGCCGTCGGTGGTGAACTTCGTGTTCTGTGCGAAGAATAGCTGGTAGCGCGGCGTGCCGATGCGTCGGGCAATGGCCGGTCCGATGGCTGCCACAACTTCGCGATCACTGGCCGTCAAGGATCCTCCTTCCGGGCGCAGCCGCTCCGCAAAGGTCGAACGAGTCGAATACGAGAGAGGTAGAGAGAGCCCGCTCCCAGGAGGGAAACCCGCAGCGAGCTAGTTACTCGGAGAGGGGAATTCTAGGGTGGGCTGCCCGCGCCTACCAGTGCAAAATACATCGGCCCCGATTGATTCTCGCGCAAGCGGGTTTGCTTCGCGGGATTGCGCGGCCGACAAACTTCTGTCACGCTAGTGCCACACAAGCAAGAATACTTCGCGCTGATCGTGGCACTCGAAGCCCACGTTTTCATAGAGCTTGCGGGCGGGCTGATTACGCGCATCGACAGATAGAGTCAGCTGTCGCTGCTCGGCCAGGCGAGTTTCGTAAACGGCCTTGAGGGCCAGCTCGCGACCGAAACCGCGCCCGCGCGCTTCGGGCACCACGCCCAGATAAATCACGTCCCAGCCATCGCCATCGGGCATCGCGGTCAGCAGCAACACGCCCACCGCTTCATCGCGGTGCAAGGCCAGCCACCACAGCTGCGGATCGTGCAGCCCCTGGGCGCGATGGCCCGCCACGATCTCCTCGATCGTGCGCACGCCATTCACCTCGGGAAAGTCTTGCGTTTGTTCGTAGGTGCGAAGCAGCGTCTCGTGCAGCAGCTGTTCGGTGTGCTGGTCATAGACCTCGTAGCGCAGCTGTTCGCGGCCGCCCAGCGTGGCGAGGGGCAGTTCCAGCCAGTGCCGCAGATATTCGAGCGCCGTGACATGTTGAAAGCCGGCGCGAAGGAGCGGCTGCCCCGACTCGAGCTCGTGGCCCGTTAGCAGCGCCTGCACCAGCTTGACGCCGCGCAGCTTGAGCCAGTGGAGCGCCTCCTGCATCAGCTGATCCTCGAGCAAGAGTCGTTCGTTGCGATCGCGCGTCTGGGGTGGCCAGATCAGGCTGCCGCCGCCGATGAGCGGCGTGCAGACGATGGCGCCGCGCAGTCCGCCCGGGCCGCGCACGACGAGAATCCCGCCGCGATCCAGCTCGCCGCGCCGGACCAGTTCGAGTCCAGCTGCCACGCGGCGTTCGCGTTCGCTTTCCTCGGCGCAGCACGCGACCAGGCGGAATGCTTCCGCTAGCTCGTCAACCCGGGCAGGCTCCGCGATCATCATGCCGTTGAGATTAACCAAAGGATCCGGGCGCATGAGAAAACGAGGATCGAGCAGCTGCTCGATCCTCGTTTTGAATGGTGCGGGCAACTCAGCTCTTCTTCTTGCGCTTTTTGCGCGGCCGGTCGTCGTCATCGTCGTCATCGTGGTCGCGGCCGTCTTGCTCGCGTTTGTTGAGGAAGACGAACAGCCCGGCGCCGGCAAGCAAGAGCACGCCGACCGTGGAGATGAGGATGGTCAGCAGAGTCTTGCCGCCTTCCTCGGGCGGCGGGGGCGGCACTTCCACCACGGGGGTCGGCGTGGGCGGCGGCGGCGTCTTGACGATGACCGGCGGCGGCGTTGGTTGTTCCACGGTCGGTTCTGGCATCGGTTCCGTCACCGGCAAGGGGGGCGGCGCCGTGACCGACTTGACCGTGATCTCCTTGACCAGATCGCCCGGGCTGAAGGGGAGCTTTTCCGAGAGCCCGGTGGTCAGGTTGCTGCGGCGCAGGATCAAGAGGGCCATGGCCGTGTTGATCTCGGGCGACTGGCCCGGGTATTTGCCGTCGATTTCCCAGCCGCCGTTGGGGGACTGATTGTCGAGGAGCATCTCGGCGGCCCAGCGATACCATTCCTTGTCCCCGACGGTGGGAAGACTGTAAAGGACGGCCACGCGTTCCAGGGCCCACAGATAATACAGGCTCTGCATCGGCACAACGTTGTTGCCGCGCTGATCGAGCATGTTCTTGGCCTGGCCGATGGAGCGGGTCAGCGAGGTGAAGCCGTTGACCAGGGCCTTTTCGTCGGCAGGATCCTTGACGGGCTCGCTCTTCGTGAAACCTGAGGATTCGGAGGCCTTGATGCACCAGGAACGCTGGTGGTAGCGGAGGCGGTCGGCCTCGCGCGGCTTCTTGTTCTCGCCCATTTGCGCGAGGCCCATGCCGTAGCCCACGGCCATGCCAAGCAGGCCGACGCAGGTCATCTGCGGCGAGCGGCCGCCGTTGAACTGATAGCCCCAGCTGCCGTCCTGATTCTGGAAGGTGCGGAAGCGTTTCACCAGCAGTTCCATGGTGCGGTGCATGGGTACGTTGTGGTTGCCCGCGACCCACAGCCCGAGGATGGCGAAGTGGGTGCATGAATTGTCGGTGCGGTCGTCCTTGGCCTCCACGCGGGCAATCATCTCGGGATCGAGCATCACGGCGAGGGCCGAAACCTGCGGCGGCAGCTTGAGCTTCTCGCGCGGATCCTGGAAGGCGGCCGGCGCATCGCCCGGGGAGTTCGTCTTGGGCATCTTGTCGAGAACCTGGTAGAGATAGCCCAGCTGGCTCTGATTCCAGGGCGGGCAGTTATAGCCCCAGCCCCCCGTTGCTTTCTGGCCCGCGATGAGCCGCAACGCCATCAGCTGGATGAGCCGCTTGTCTCCCTCGATGTGCGCCTTGGGTTCACCGGCCCGGATGAGTGCGTCGAGGAAGAGGATGCTGGCAGCCAGTTCGTAGGTGTTGGTCAGTTCGGAAGCCCCCTTGAACGGGAGTTCCTTGGTGATGTGGGTGCGGACGAAGGCGGCCGCCATCTGGATATGCGGGCTCTTCAACGGCTCGCCACATTCGAGCAAGGCCAGCCCGCACATGGCGGCGTAGCCCACCTTGTGGCCTCCTTTGCCCCAGGTGCCATCCGGCTGCTGATGGGCCTTGAGATAGGCCATCCCCTTGTCGATGGCCTTCGAGACGACCTGCTGCTCTTCTTCGGTGATCGGGCCCTGTTTCGGGTCCTTGTTGTCCTTGTTCTGGCCCCAGGTGGAGCCGGACATGCCAATCAGTGCGAAGATAAGCGCCACGAGGGCGACGCGTCGCCCCAGCCGAGTCATCACCGACATTGGCTTCCTCCCCCAGAATTGAAAGCCCGGCGATCCGTCTATCGATGTTCGAAAACAGACCGTTTTCGAAGTCGTTGACATGGTCGAGTGTTTCCCGCACTCACCCGAAGTCTACCAGCGAATTCCCGGGCAGAACAAGGAAAAAAGCAAAGTCGGAGCTTGCTTCTCCGCGTCCGCGGCGGGCGAACGACCGTCCCGGGCGGAAGTCAGACCGCAGCGTGGCGGTTTGCCCGCGTTCACGACAACTGCAACGGCTTTCTGGCATAGCAGTATCTCCATAGGACACACTGGCGGCCCGGCGCCGCCGGTGAACGGCGCGAGACCAGAAGAAGCGCGACACCGCGCGTTTACCTGGATTCTGCGCCGGGCAGCGTCGGGCCACGTGTCTGTTGTGTCTGTCGCAGAAACTGACGGCGGGGGCCCGCAGCGAATACAGCAAGCCGTGCAGCGCGACATCCGTTCTTTTCTCCGCTTTTTTTCCATCGAGCTCGATCTTGAGGTGGCAGTGTACCCACCCCTTGCACACCTCGGTTGCACAGAGACGGCTGTTGTGCGATCGCGCCAGGCCCTTGCAATTTCCCAACTTGAAGCGAAAAACGCCGAATTCCAAGTGTGCAACCGACCAGTTCGCAGGGCCACCGTGCCCATCTTCTCCGCCCGCTTCTCGACCGCGCCGAGATCAAGGCCCTCAGTTCTTCGATCGGCGCCGCGGCCTGTCGTACGCGGCAAAGTCTTGCCTGCTGGCGGCCCTTCTTAAGAACGGCTCAGCTTGCGCAATGAAGGCCTATTGCTGTCTTTTGTTAGCCATTGCAGGATTTTGCTTTGCGTCAAAACACCGGCCCCGAAAAGCAAAAAGTGCGCAAACAAACGCCTCAAGCCACCGTGGCCAAACGACTTTCGCATCTGGTGTTGACACAGAGCGACGTTGGTTGCCAGGTCATTCGACACCTCCGGTCGATGCGTAGCGGGCTAATTTCCCATAATCCTGCGCCGGGCCGGGGAAAAGTACGTGTCAGGTTTGTCTGTCCGGCGGCCAGAAAAGGGGACGCAGCTCTTTTTGGTTGACATCGCCCATCGGGCAGAATAGCTTCTCACCATGCCGCGCAGCGCTCGGTCCGCTCCTCCCGGGTTGGTGTACCACGTCCTCAACAGGGCCGTGGCCCGGCTACTCCTCTTCGAGAAGAACGACGACTTCGCCGCTTTCGAACACGTCCTCGCCGAAGCCCTCGCACGGCACCCCACGCGACTCCTCGCTTATTGCCTGATGCCGAATCACTGGCACCTCGTGCTCTGGCCCAGCAAGACTGGCGAGCTGACGGCCTTCGTCCGCTGGCTGACGCACACCCACACCATGCGCTGGCACGCCCACCATCAATCCAGCGGCACGGGCCACCTGTATCAGGGCCGCTTCAAGTCC
>JBFWSD010000190.1:0-8726 GCA_050248575.1 Gemmataceae bacterium | reverse complement strand
GTACGCGAAGATGTCTTCGTAGTTGTTGTGGACGGTCCGCGCCAATGCGTGGAACTTCGGAAAGCGCCCTTCGGGCAGCGAGTTCTCCCACGCTTCGAATGCACGCATTGCATTCGCCTTGTCGGGCTCGTCGTAGATTCCGTAGAACGCTTCCTTGAAGTCGTAGGCCTCCGCCAGCAGCGGTATACCGGATCGGACGAGCTTCAGGGCCTCCTCCTCCTGCGGCGACAAGGAGCTCGGTCGTTTCAATGTCAGCCAGCGAATCGACTTCTTGACCTTCAACCGCTCGTTTCGCTCGAGTGCGGACTGGTGCTTCTTGCGCTCGTCTTCCAAGGCGTCCGACGCCATGCGCACCACATGGAACTTGTCGATCACGAGACGGGCATTTGGGAGGTAGGGGCCATACGACTCCTTGAACGGGCGCCACATATCGGTGCAAACCCATTCCACACGGTCTCGATCCGGGAGATCCCTGAAGAAGGGCTTCATGTGAGCCTTCGTTCGCTCCTCCAGCATGTCGAACACGCTGTTGGTGGCGAGATTGGTGATGATGCAGCGATAGCCGCCCGCGAGGTTGAGTTCGTCGATCCCCATGATCACCGGGGTCTCGTAGCGGACGGTCGCTTCCAGCTCCTCGATCAGATCTTGGGCGATGTTCTTGATCGTGTTGACCGCAAGACCCGTCTGTTCGGCCAGTCCGCGGAATGTCATGCCGAGGCAACGCTCCCGGATGGCCCCGACCAGTCGCTGGGTTGCCCGTCGCCGTTCATCGAGGAAGGGCAAGTCCAAGGTCATCGTCTTGCCACAGGACTCGCAGCGGTAGCGCGGCCGATTAATCACCAGCCGCACCGGCTGCATCTGCTGAGGAGTATCGGCGAACTCGATCCGTCGATGCCCATGTCGGTAGAGCGGCTTGCTGCACTCCGGGCAGGCCGGCGGAGTGGCCTCGATGACCTCGGCGGTGATGGTGATGACCCCCTGCGAACTCTGAAGGTCCACCGGCTTCACGCCCGGCAGGTTCAGAAGATCAAGCATTCAGGTCATCCAGATCGATGGTCCGACGATCCCGGATCAGCTCATAGATGATGTCGGTCAGCGCCGCCATTGCCTGGCGGTCGGCTTTGAGGACCTGGGTGGCCAGTTTCTGGTGCGAGGTCAACGCACGCACCACGCCCTGCTGTACAGCGCCCGGCAGGTTGCCCTTGAGGGCCTGTTCTCGGGAATTGTTCTCCACCTGGGCCATCACCACGTCACTTTCCTTCGCGATGGCGACGATGTGATTGACGAAGATCGCCTGATCGCGGAGCGGTGTGGCATCACCGAACAAGCGGTTCAGCCGGTCGATGATCTCCTTCAGGTAGTTCGGCTCATCGGCCCTTCCGCCGCCACCGGCCCCGATGGGCTTGAGCGTCGGCTTCTTGAGCTCCTCACCCACGCCCTCCGCACGCGTCTTGATGTCGAAACCCGACAGAACCAAGCCCTTCAGGTCGACCCGGTCGGCCGGTACACCGTCAAGCCGCTTGCCCAGCAGCTTGGCGAACGCGGCGAAGTTCTCCAGCTCGGGGTCGCCGAAATCGATCAGCTGTGCGATGTAGGCGTAGGCGCGGCAGAAGCGTGCCAGGCCGCTCTTGAAGCCCATCAGGGCGGCCAGCTGCTCGGCCGCATCCTTGCGCTGATGGTCCGCCGACTTCATGCCGGCCTCATCCTTGTTCGCACGGGCCTTGCCGTATGCGAACTCCCAGGTAGCGATGGCATCGCGGAGCATCTTCAGCTTCTGGTTGTAGAGCCGCGATGGTCGCTCGGTGGCGGCGTACAGCGCCTTGTGCTGAGGCTCCTGAGCCTGCGTGATGTCCCGCAGGCTCTTGAAGCGGGCCTGCTTGAACGCTTCCAGATCGTCGGCCTCATACAGGCCATGGGCATCCAGCAGCTTTTTGATGTCGTAGACAACGTTGAGATCCTGCGATTCCTCGATCAGTGCGCCGTCGTCGTACTTGGAGAACGCCAGCTTGACGTTCTCGGGGCTGTTCACGAAGTCGATAATGAAGGTCTCGTCCTTGCCCGGCGCCGTGCGGTTCAAACGCGAGAACGTCTGCACGATCTCCACGTCGTTGGCGATCTTCTTGTCGATATACATCGCCACCAGCTTCGGCTGGTCGAAGCCGGTCTGGAACTTGTCGGCCACCAGCATCACCCGGTACTCGGGGCGCTCGAAGGCGATCCGCAGGTCTTGACCAGAAGCCCCCGGATTCATGCTCAGCTCGGTGAACTCCTCCTTCTCGTCCACCACGAACACGTCGCCGTTCAGGCGCTCGTCGTCGCTGTGCATGACCTGCTTCCCCGTCAACTTGCCGGAGAAGGCCACCAGCGAGCGGATGCCCGCATGCTCGGGGTGCTTGGCGATATAAGCATCGAACCCCTTCTTGTAGCGAACGGCGGCGGCACGCGAGCTGGTCACCACCATCGCCTTGGCCTTGCCGTCCAGAAGCGCAGCCACGTTTTTGCTGAAGTGCTCAACGATGAACTGCACCTTCTGCGTGACATTGGTCGGATGAAGGCTCATCCACTGCGCCAAAGCCCGTTTCGCGGCCTTGCCGCTGACGCGCTGGGTGTCATCAAGCTGTTTGGCGAGATTGAACGCCGTCTGGTAAGGCGTGTAGCCCTTGAGCACGTCGAGGATGAATCCCTCCTCGATGGCCTGCCGCATCGGGTACTTGTGGAAAGCCGCCGGAAGATTCGTTTTGCTGGGCTTGCCGCCATCCTGGGTGCGCCCGAACAGCATGAATGTGGAATGCTTGGGCGTCGCGGTGAAAGCGAAGTGACTCAGATTCTTCGGGCGGGCTCGGGACTTCTGGAGCTGCTCCAGCAGTTCCTCGACGCTCATGCCCGCCATCTCGCCCTTGCTGCCAAGCGATAGGGCTGCCTGCAGCTTGGTGGCGTTGGTGCCCGTCTGCGAGGCATGGGCCTCGTCGATGATGACGGCGAAGCTCCGATCCTTCAGGCCCTTCTCGGTGACGATGGCCTCCATCGCGTAGGGGAAGGTCTGGATGGTCACCACGATGATCGGCGTGCCGCTCAGCAGCGCCTCGGCCAGCTGCTTACTCTTCGACTTGCTGGACTTCTGGCGGTCGATGGCCGCGATCACTCCGAACTGGTGATCGATCTGCTTCACCGCATCCTGCAACTGGCTGTCCAGCACCGTGCGGTCGGTGACGATGATCACGCTGTGGAAGATCGGCTCGCCGTTGTCGCGGCGCAGGCGGATCAGGTCGTGCGCAGTCCAGGCGATGGTGCTGGTCTTGCCGGAGCCGGCGCTGTGCTCGCAGAGATACTGCATGCCCGGGCCATTGGCCTTGGCATCGGCGATCATGGCGTTGACCGCGTCCCACTGGTGGTAGCGCGGGAAGATCAGGGTTTCCTTCTTCGACCAGTTGCCCTTCAGGTCCACCACGTCCTTCTTCTCGACGTAGACAAAGCTGTGGAAGATGCGCAGCCAGGCGTCGCGCTGGCAGACCTTCTCCCAGAAGTAGGCCACCGGATACTCGCCATCCTTGCGAGCCGGGTTGCCCGCGTGGCCTTCGTTGCCCTGGTTGAAGGGAAGGAAGAAGGTGTTCTCGCCGTCCAGCTTGGTTGCCATCTGGATATCGGAATCCGACAGCGCGAAATGCACCACCGCACCGCGCTTGAAGGTCAGTAGCGGCTCCCGGCGCTTGGTCTTGGGGTCCTGCGGCAGGCGGTCGGTCTTGTATTGCTCCACCGCCGCGGCGGCCGACTGGGTGAAGTCGGTTTTCACCTCCACCGTGGCGACCGGGACGCCGTTGATGAAGAACACGAGGTCAATCGCCAGCTCGCGGGCCGGGTGGTACTTGAGCTGCGGCACAACGCGCAGAATGTTGGCCCGGTAGCGCTTGGTCACCTCGGCGTTGCGCGCATCCTCGGGCGCGGCTTCCGAGAGGTCGATGTGCCCGCAGCCAGCGATGGCGAAGCCCCGTCGCAGCGCCTGCACCGTGCCATCGGCCTCAAGTGTCTTGGCCAGCCGGTCCATCAGCGCGCCGCGCGGGTCGGCCGGGTGGTCTTTGCAAAGCTTGGCCCACTTCTCCGGCTGCGTGGCGTCAAGCCAGGCCACGAGGTCATCTGGGTAAAGGGCGCGCTCGGTGTCGTAGTGGCGGGTGTCGCCCACTAGCCAGCCGCGCTTTTCGAGCTGAGCGACGATGTAGGCCTCGAAGTGCGTTTCGCGGTGTGCGGTATCGCCGTTCATGCGGCCTCCCGAAGGTCGATCTGGCCGGTGACGGCGGCGGTAATGAGGGCAGAGCGGCGTTCTTTGAGGAGGGCGATGCTGCAATCCACTTTCGCCATCAGCTCGTCGAGGCGCGTGGCGGAACGGTGAACCGCAGCGACGATCTCTCGCTGCTCTTCGATCGGTGGTACAGGAATCCGCCGAGCGCTCGCCAGCGTTAAGTTCAACCGATCACGGGTAGCCCCTGTCGCCAGAAACCCACACTCCGCGCGTGACGTTGCCGACAAGGTGAGGGCAACGTACTCAGGCAAGACTCGCGGACCAACGCGGAATCGGTAGCAGTCCGCCTTCACTATCGCGTTGCCGATATCGTCTGGAACGACACAGGCACGTCCAAGCAAGTTGTTTTCATCGCCCAATCCGGCGATCAGAACATCGCCCGGAATGGCGTCATGACCACCACCCAACTCACTTTGCCAGTAGTCAAATGCGATGTAGGCAGCATCTCCGGCCTTGAACCGCGCCCATCCAATGTTCTGCAGCCGAACTACTCTGACGCCAGAGTCAGTGTAGTGCTCTGACTTCAATCCGCTGCCGAAAGGCCCATCACAGCGTGAGACCGATAGCTTCCCGAGCTGCGCCAACTCCCAATGCTCCGGCACCTCCCCAATCCACGCCACGCCGGAATCCTTCATCCTGACGTTCTGGTCAAGGCCCTTGGTAACGGCATGGGTGATGAGCGCCTGGCGCTTTTCCTTCAGCAGCTCGATGAAGCGGGTCTTCTTCGCGATCAGCGCGTCGATGCGGGCGGTTTCGCGGTCGAGGGCGGCGGCGATGGCTGACTGCTCGGCTGGTGGCGGTACAACCGTCTTGAGCTTGACCAGCTCTGTCGCATTGATCGCCGGATAGCTCAGGCCCTCCGAGTGGGCCTCAATGGCCTGAATTACCAGATCGTTGAGCGCCAACCATTTCAGGAACTCGGGCTCAACCTCGGACGGCCGAGGGCGCAACACTGCGAAGCCGGTTGAGTAAGTGCAATCCGCATGGGTCTCGGTGACGGCGGCGACCGCCTTCAAGTAAGTCCGAACCGTCGAGATCACAACGTCGCCGGCTTTGGCTCTGCGCCTGGCCCGAGAAGGTGCGTCTGCGAAACGAATCTCCGCCACCTCCGCAATGCCATCCGTGTGATTCACAGAGGAGATGTCCACATAGCGGAGCACCTGATCAGGCTGTACGTTCTCCGGAAGGGAGTCGTCGTTGCATGACGCTACGCGACAGATGGGCTTCACCCCCCAATGCTCCGGCACCCGCGCAATCCACTCGACCCCTGAATCCTTGTACGTCGGGTAAGACTTGTAGTGGCTCATACGGCCGCCTCCTGCCACAGGTCATAGGTTTGCCAGTCCGCCGGGAAGCCCATCGCGTGCCACAGGTCCGGCCGCTCCTCCAGCAGCACCTTCAGCCGCTGCCGCCAGGTGGAGTCGGGACTGATGGTGCGTAGCAGGAACGCCAGAATCACCAAAGTGTTGTACAGCCGCTGGAACCGATCCGCTTCCCGCTGCAGCTGCGCAACGAGATCGGCGGGCTTCTTCGGGAGCTGCAGCGTCGCGACCACCAAGTGCCGGTTCCATAGCCGGGCGTGATGGGCGCAGACGTTGCGCACATAGGCCAGATGCTCCACGAACGACCCGAAGGGCGTTTCATGCAGGCCATAGGCGTCGGCGATGGCTTGCCGGTCGGCATGATGTTTCAGCGATCGCAGCCACTTCGACAGGTCGCCCAAGGACAGAACCTCGCACAAGGCCCAGATCGGCGGTTCTTCGCCTCGGTCGAGGTAGCGCCGTAAGAACACCTCGTTACGCTCGGCAAACAGCGCATCAACCTTGCGCAGCAGGGCGGCGTGATGGTTATCGAATAGCGCCGGGTCGCGATGTGCGGTGGGGCCAGACTTATGGCCCAGCACGTAGGCCCAGCGGGTGCGCAGCGAGACTTCCACGCGCTCGACGGCATCGTTGATTTCTAGCCGCAACCGACGATCAAAGTCGTAGAGCGCGATGACCTCATCGAAGTCGGTACCGGGTCGGAACGGCTGCTCACCGTTGACCGGCGCGACCTCGAAGCCCATCCAGTAGCCCCGGAGCCGGTAGTAGTTCAGGTGGCCAAGGAAGTGTTTGGCCCTCGTGTCGTCGTCGATGCGCATGCCGCGACGTCGGAGCAGGGCGATCTGCTCGTCAAGGGTCAGAGCGGGTTTATCGGGGGCTCGGCGCGGCGTACTCACGCGCAGACCCCAGAAAGAAAGAACCCGCCAAAATGCGCTTGCCGACCGAGGTCGGTAGAGGCGAGGCGGGCATGATTGAGCCACATATTACCGTTCGGGTAACCGAATGCAAGCCGGGTGGGCGGGGCGACTTCAGTCGTCACTCGGTCACCTCACCCAGCAGCGCCGCGATCTCCGCTTCCACCTGTTTCAGCTCGGCGTCGATGTCGGCCAGTGGCCGCGGCGGCTGGTACTTGTAGAAGTAGCGGTTGAAGTTGATCTCGTAACCGACCCGGCCGATCTCGCCGTCCTTGTCGTCGCGGAACGTTTCATCCAGCCAGGCGTCCGGCACATGCGGCAGCACTTCACGGGCGAGGTAGTCGCGCACGTCCTCGGTCAGCGGCACGTTCTCGTAGTCGGTCAGCTCGCTGTCAGCGACGGGATTGCCGTCGGCGTCGGTGACCTCGTCGCCCTCCGGGTCGCGCACGCCCAGTGCGTTGACCAAGGCCTTGAGGAATGGCTTACCGACTTTGCCAAGCGTCGCATCCCCTCGGATGGCCTGCGCAATGAAGGTTTCCGCCCAAGCCACCGGCTGCTCCTCATGCAGATGTGCGGACAAGGCGATCTGCCAGCCGGACTGCTGCTCAGGCGTCAGCTTGGCCCAAGCCTTTTCGTTCCACAGCTTGGACAGGTTGTCGCGGGTGATGTGTAGGCGCATGCGCAGCGGACGCAGGACGCGGATACGGCGGTAACCGAAGGTCCGGTAGTCCAGCATGCGGCTGAGTTCGCCGCTCTCGCCGGCAGCGTAGAGGTCAGCGATCTGGCGCTGTTGCTCGTCGCTGATCTTGCGGCGCTTGTTGCCCTCGTTCTTGATCGAGGTCCATAGGCCGGTGGCATTGATCAGCTGAACCCGGTTCCGGCGGTGCGCGGGTTTCTTGTTGGACAGAATCCAGAGGTAGGTGCCGATGCCGGTGCGGAAGAAGATCTCCGTGGGCAGGGCGATGATTGCCTCAACCCGGTCGTTCTCAAGCAGCCAGCGCCGGATCTCCGACTCGCCAGAACCCGCGCCGCCATTGAACAGCGGCGAGCCTGACAGAACGATCGCCGCACGGCCGCCGCCCTTCTCGGGCAGTTCCAACTTGCTGGCCAGGTGGAGCAGGAACAGCATCGAACCGTCGTTGATGCGCGGCAGACCCGGGCCAAAGCGGCCGGCGTAGCCCAGCTCCTTGTGCTCGTCTTCGACGGCCTTCTGATCTTTCTCCCACTTCTTGCCAAACGGCGGATTCGCCAAGCAATAGTGGAAACGTTCGCCGGCGAACGCATCCCGCGACAGGGTGCTGTAAGGCCCCTTGATGTTCCGGGACAGATCCCGCCCGGGATCGGACGCCAAGGTGCGCAGCAGCATGCCGGCCAGGCAGACGGCGTGCGTTTCGGGCTCCAGTTCCTGCCCGTGCGGCACGAGGACCGGCGGCACCTTGAAGCGGCTGCCGTAGTCGGCCACGTGGCTCATGGCATCGGACAGAAAGCCACCGGTGCCACAGGTGGGGTCATACAGCGTGCGGATCAGGCCCGGATTGGCCTCGAACAGCTCATCGTCCGGATCCAGCAGCAGCGCGGTTGCCAAATGCACGACGTCGCGAGGCGTCATGAAGTCTTCGGCACCATCGTTAACCTCCGCTCCGAAGCGCCGGATCAGGTGCTCGTAGAGGTTGCTCATCTCCCGGTCGGGAACCCGATCGGGGTGCAGGTCAATGCCCGCGAAGTTGTTGCAGATCTTGTAGAGCAAACCCGCCTTGTCCAAGCGGATGAGGGTGTTCGTGAAGTCGAACTGCTCGAAAATGACGCGAGCGTTGTCCGAGAACCGCGCTACGTAGTCCTGCAGGTTTTGCCGCGTCTTGGTGCTGCCCAGCGTTGCTAGGGCGTAGCTCGACGTGTTGTAGAAGGGGTAACCGGCGACCTGTCGCAGGATCAGGTCGAGATCGATCCCGCTGTCCTTGTGCTCGGCATGCGCCGCCGCGACCGCCTCGCGGGACTTCTCCAGAACACACTCAAGGCGGCGCAGCAGCGTGAACGGCAGGATGATCTTGCCGAAGTCCGTGTGCTTGAAGTCACCCCAAAGGTCTTCGGCGTTCTTCCAGCACTCCGCCGCCAGTGACAAGCCAGATCCATTGCCCTCTGCCATGCTCTTCTCCAACCGCTTTTTGCACGATAGAGAATAGCGCCACGGAATTGGGC
>JBFWSD010000189.1:0-8736 GCA_050248575.1 Gemmataceae bacterium | reverse complement strand
TCGTGATCGGCAGCGAGCCGGCCAGTCTGCTGGGCGGCCCGCGGAAGATTGTGCAGGGCAGTCTGCACGATCTGTATCAGCCCGACGGCATCGTCGTGGACCGCTTCGAGCTCGAGAAGCTGGGCCAGGCGCGGCTGGGCGACATCCGTGAGCTGAACGGACGACGGGCCCGCATCGTGGCGGTCACGTCTGGGACCGTCGGCTTCACCAACAACGCTTACATCTTTACAACACTGGAACGGGCCCGCACGCAATTCAGCAACACCGCACGGCAGCATTGCTCCTATTTCCTGGTCAAGGCCAGGCCCGGCGCCGATCTCGACCTGCTCAAGCAGCGCATCCGCCGGCAGTTGCCGCAGGCCGACGTTTACGACAAGGCCGACTACGGCTGGGTGTGCATGATTTTCTGGCTGACCCGGACAGGTATCGGCATCAGCTTCGGCGTGGCCACGGCGCTTGGGCTGCTCGTCGGGCTGGCCGTGGTGGCCCAGACACTTTATGCCAGCGTGCTCGAGCGGCTCAAGGAATTCGGCACGCTCAAGGCGCTGGGGGCGGATGATCGCTGCGTTGGTCGATTCCTGCTGACCCAGGCGCTGGCCAATGCGGCACTGGGGTCGCTGCTGGGTCTGGCCACGGCCCTCGCGCTGGGCTACGCCATGAGCAATCCGCAAGCCCCGGTCGTGCTCACTGCCTCCGGGGCCTGCCTGAGCGTGCTGCTCGTCACTGCGGTGTGCGTACTGGCTGCCTGGTTTCCGATCTGGCGCATGCGCAGCATTGATCCGGCCAGCGTACTCCGCGCCTGAAGTGGATTTTTTCGAGAATCTTGTCCGGGATCGAGACCGGAACGGGGAGTTTCTTCCAGACAGCAACAGAGGTGCCTGTCATCGAGCCAAGGCTGTCCGATTAATTGATCCTTTCGTTTCCTTGAAACCGAGAGTTGCTCGCGGGCAACGCGCTGAGGGTGCGTGCCGCGCTTCTCGAGGCAGTTCTCCGAGGGCAGAGGTCATGGCCATCCGTACTCTTTTGCCGCGGGTCCGCGATCGCCGCACGCTGGTCGGCACCGAGCTGACCGAAGATCGCCGCCAACTGCTGCGTTTCATCCTGGGCGAGCGCGGGCAACTCGCGCTGACGGTACACGGGCTGGAACGGCCCATCCAGGTCAAGGTTGCCGACAACAACGACGAATGGACACAGGCCTTCCGGCTGTTGACCCTGAACTACCAGGGGCGTGGCTACGATGCGGGCGGCAACGACTATCGTTTCACCTCTTTCCATGCCCTGCCCTGTACCACGGTGTTCGTCGCCAAGGAAGGGAACACGGTTTGCGCCACCATGAGCCTCGTGGCCGACAACGTCCTGCTCGGTCTGCCCATGGAGAGCCTCTATCGTGCGGAGATCCAGAAGTTGCGGCAGCAAGGCTGCCGCCTTGGTGAGGTGGGCAGCCTGGCCTTTGCCCAGCTTGGCCTGCGCTCATTCACTCTTGTCTTCGAAGCTCTGTGCCGGCTGATGTTTCAGTATCACGCCGCCCAGGGTGGCGACACCTGGGTCATCACCATCAACCCCCGGCATCGCGCCTATTATGCGCGGACCTTTGGCTTCAATCCGCTCGGGCCGCGGCGCAGCTATGCCAACGTGCAAGGCCATCCTGCCGAGGCCTACCTGGTGGACCGGGCGCTGATGGCAGCGCGATCGCCGCGGATGTACCGAGGCGTCTTTGGTACAGCGTTGCCTGCCGCCGCGCTGGAGCAATCGCTCATGCCCACCGGACTGGTTCGCGCCCTGGCGGCCCGTTCCACGCAGACGAGCTTGCCATTCACCGATGAAATCCTCCGTTATGTTCGCGAGACGGGCTCGCCGCGCCGCTGGCCCGTCGCCGTGGAGAAGAAATCATGACCCCTTCGCTACTCGATTCAGCGCCCCTCGAGACTCTGCCCTGGAGTTACGCGGAAGCGTTCTCTCGGCATCAAGGGCTGCTCGAGCCAGCCGAGCAAGAACGGCTGCGGCACGCGCGCGTGGCGGTGGCTGGTCTGGGCGGCGTGGGCGGCGCCCATCTCATCACCCTCGCCCGCCTGGGCATCGGCGCTTTCCGCATCGCCGACCCCGATCGCTTCGAGACGGTCAACTTCAACCGGCAATACGGTGCGTGCCTCCACAGTCTTGACCTGGGCAAGGCCGAGGTCATGGCCCAGCATGCCCTGGCCATCAATCCCGACCTCGATCTCCGGGTCTTTGCCGAGGGAGTGAATCCTGACAACGTTGCAGCCTTCCTGGACGGCGTTGATGTATTGGTCGACGGCATCGACTTCTTTGCGCTGGAGACGCGGCGCTTGCTGTTTCGCGAGGCCAGGCGGCGCGGCATCTGGGCCGTGACCGCAGCCCCGCTGGGCTTCAGCTCGGCCCTGCTGACTTTCGCTCCCGACGGCATGAGCTTCGACGACTACTTCGACATCGACGACTCGATGCCGCGACTGGATCGACTCGTGGCCTTCTATTTGGGACTGGCGCCGCGGGCGACCCACGCACCCTACATGCGCGGCGTTGACCTGTCGGGCGGCCGCGGGCCGTCCACCGGATTGGCTTGCCAGCTCTGCTCCGGGATGGCGGCCGCTGAAACCTTGAAAATTCTGCTGCGACGCGGCCCGCTCCGGCCGGCTCCTGCTTATGCCCAGTTCGACGCCTTCACCGGGACGTTCCGGCAGGGCTATCTCCGCTTTGGCAACCGTCATCCCTGGCAAAGACTGAGACGCTGGCTCTGGAAACGACGCTGGTTGCGGGCCGCGCCCCCGCATGAGGAGTCATGACCATGGCGACCGAAGCTGCTGCTCGCGCTTGTTCGACTATTTCCGGGGATCCTGGCAGGCAACTTCGAGTCCTCCTCGAAGCTGCCTGCCAGGCTCCCTCCGGCGACAACACCCAGCCTTGGCGGCTGACGGCCGACCCGTTCGGGCCATCGATAACTATCTCCGTCGATCCAGCCCGCGATACCTCACCTATGAATGCCGGGCAACGAATGGCACGGATTGCCGGCGGCGCGGCCGCCGAGAACATCGTGCGTACCGCCCGCTTCAACGGCTGGCAGGCCACGCTTGCAGCAGAAGATGCCGTGGGCGACCGTCTCCGCATTGCTCTCGACGATTTCAGCAGTACTTTGCCCGTTGCTGACCCGGTGGTGCTGGCCCGGTGTACGAATCGAAAGCTCTACGCTGGCCGCCCGCTCCTGGATTCGATTCTGGCACGCTTGCGCCGCATTGACGCCGGCAACGACATCCAGCTTCACTGGATCACCGATCAAGATCAGTTGCGTGCGCTGGCCAACCTCATTGGCCGCGCCGATGCGCTGATGTTGACGCCGATCGAGGTGCGGCGAGCTTTCCTGGGCCAGGTTCGCTGTGATGCGCCTCCCGATCAATTGGTCGACGAAGGACTGTCGCTGGCTGCGCTCGAACTGTCCGGGCTGGAGCGGCACATGCTGCGGCTGCTGGGAGTGTTGCCCGCCACGCTCTTGAAGCTGTGCGGCGGGCTGCGGCAACTCGCCGACAAATCGCGGCGGCTGGTCGAGAGTTCTTCAGGTCTTTGCCTGGTGTCGACCGCGCGACAAGACGTCCTCACCGACTGGCACGTGGGGTTGGCCGCCCAGCGTGCCTGGCTGGCCCTCACCGAAGCGGGCTGTCAGGCTCAGCCCATGATGTCGTTGCCCGTACTCGACAGCATGGCTGAGCACGGCACAACGGCTCCGCTTTCCGAGGGCGCGGCCGCCTTGCTTGCGGAGTTCCACAGCCACGTGCCCGAAGCGTCGCGACCGGCATTCTTGATGCGCTTTGGTTTTGCGGAAGCGCCTTCGGGACGAACGGGCCGCTTGCCCGTCGAACGCTTCCTGGCCACGCCCGGAGGAGCCTAGCCATGCCCGACATCCTGACTGCTCCGCTCATACTGGCGCGCGGCGTCCACAAAGCTTTCGGCGTGGATCGCCAGCGCATCAAGGTCCTCGAGGGCGCCGGGCTGGGCATCGCGCAGGGCGAGGTCGTCTTCCTGGTCGGCCCTTCCGGCAGCGGCAAGAGTACCTTGCTTTCCATCCTTGGCTGCCTGCTCAGTCCCGATGCGGGCAGTGTGCGGTTGTTTGGTGAGGAGGTTTCGGCCCTCTCTCCGCGCGAACGGGCGGCTTTTCGACGCGAACGTCTCGGTTTCATTTTTCAAACATTCAACCTGTTGCCCAATCTGTCCGCACTCGACAACGTTGCCCTCTGTCTGGTGCTGCGCGGCGTCAGCCACCGGGCAGCACAACAGCGCGCGCTCGGCTTGCTCGATCAGGTGGGCTTGAGCGAGCGCGTACACCTGAGACCGCCGTTGCTGAGCACCGGTGAGTGTCAGCGCGTGGCCATTGCCCGCGGTCTCAGCAACCAACCGGCAATCGTCTTCGCTGATGAACCCACGGCCTCTCTCGATGCCGCCAACGGGCAGGCCATCATGTTGCTGCTCACCAGGCTGGTCAAGGAACAAGGCATGACCCTGGTCGTGGTGACGCACGACAATCGCATCGAAGCCTTCGCCGACCGCATTCTGCACCTCGAGAAGGGCCGCCTGATCCGTTCCAGCAGGCCGCCCCGGCAACGCTTACGCGCATGAAACGAGGCAACGATGACCGCAAGAAGATACTTGCTGCCCCTCCTCATCATGCCGGTGCTGGCGGGCGGCTGTTCGCGCTCCGTCACGACAGCCGAGCCAATCGACGACACCCTGGTCGCTGCCAACGGCGTCGTCGAGGGCGCTCGCCGTGAAGTAGCCATCCACTCCGAGATTGCCGGCGTGGTGGCACTCGTCGCCGTGGCCGAGCAGGACTGGGTAAAGCAAGGAGACTTGCTCTTCAAGCTGCGTAACGAGCGCCAGCGCGCCCAGGTTGAGCTGGCGGCTGCCGAACTGGAAACGGCCCGCGGACTGGTCGAGCACACGGAACTGGAGTGGCAGCGCTCGAACCGACTCGCGGCGCGGCAGGCCGTGAGCGCCGAGACCCATGAAGCCGATCGATTTCGCCATGCCCAGGCCCGGGCGCAGCTGGCCGAGGCGGACGCGAAGTTGCAGCTTGCCCGCGCTGAACTGGCCAAAACACTGGTGTGCGCCCCATTCGACGGTCAGGTATGGCAGTGCCTGATCGAGCCGGGCTCGTCGGTCGGGCTGGGGAGCAGCATGCCCGCGCTGCGACTGGGCGACCCATCGCGGCGCCGCGTTCGTGCTTTCGTGGATGAGTTACACATGGCCCGGGTTCAGCCCGGGCAGCGTGCCCACATCACCGTCGATGGGCTGCCCGGACGTGACTTTGCCGCCCGCGTTGTCCAGGTGGCGCCGCGGATGGGCAAGACAACTGTCCACAGCAACGAACCCGAGGAATACCAGGATGTCTATTTTCGCGAAGTCTTGCTCGACCTCGAAGGGGCAGCAACGTTGCCTCTCAACCTTCGCGTTCAGGTCCGGATCGAAACGGGCCAGGAGGCCGAGCTCTCCCTCCAACGTTGAAAGGAGCTTGCCATGTTGCCGGTTCGTGGTGTGATACTCGCGGGTGGCAAGGGGACCCGACTGGGGGAGTTGACCCGTGTCACCAACAAGCACCTGCTGCCCGTTGGCCCCTTTCCGATGGTCTACCATCCCCTCAAGAAGCTGGTCGGCGCCGGCATCAAGGACATCGTGCTCGTGACCGGCACCGAGCACATGGGAGAATTCGTGCGGTTGCTGGGCTCGGGACGCGAACTGGGAGTCAGCCTGACCTATCGAGTGCAGGATGAGGCTGGCGGCATCGCCCAGGCACTCGGGCTGGCCCACGGCTTCTGCGCTGGCGCCCGCACGCTGGTGATCCTGGGTGACAATATCTTCTTCGATTCGCTCGGCACGTTTCTCGATCAGGCCAACGCCAACCCGGAACACGCCTGGCTGGCCCTGAAGCGCGTGCCAGATCCGCAGCGCTTTGGCGTGGCCCAGCTGCGCGACGACTGTCTCGTGCACATCGAAGAAAAACCGGCGCGGCCCCGGAGCGATCTCGCGGTGGCGGGAATCTATCTCTACCCGCCCGATGTCTTCGACATCATCAAGACGCTGCGGCCCAGTGCCCGCGGCGAGCTGGAAATTACCGATGTCAACCGGCATTACCTGCAAGCCGGGCAACTCGGCTTCACGATCCTCGACGGCTACTGGAGCGACGCCGGCACCTTCGATTCGCTCGAGAAGACGAACCGGCTGGTCCGAAGGCAGCCTCCGCAGTTCGACATCGACTCACGCCCGCGCAGCCCGTCGGCGGCAACTCGGCGGAAACCGTCGGGTCTTCGCTTTCAGGGAGCGGCGGCCGCCTCCAGTCGATAGACCAGTACGGTGCCGTCGCTGCCGACCAGCAAGTAGCGACCATCGGGAGTCGTGTCGATGGCATAGATGGGAGGCAAGAGCCACTCGTTCTTCGTATCGGTGCCGCATTCCCAGGAATACAGCTTGTTGCCCGCATCGCTGTAGAACAGGTATTTGCCATCGGGCGTAAAGCAGGCAGTCAGCACATGGCTGCTCGTCGGCAGGTTGGTTCTGGGCTTGCCTGCCGCGAGGTCCCAGACCATCAAGCTGCTCCTGATGCTGCTCCACCAGATTGCCAGGAGTTGCCCGTCGGGGCTGTAGCTGAATGCGATATTCACGCCCAGGCGTGCTCCGTCCACCCTGGAGCGTTCCTTGCCGGTCGCAACGTCGCGGATGACGATGTCGCGCTCGAGGTTGGGGACCGCGAGTGTCTGGCCGTCCGGGGCAAACCTGAGCATGGGCCGCGGATCCGATAGGTTATTCGCTATCTCCCACCTGCTTTCGTCGGTAGCCCGATCCACCAGGCGAGTTTTCTCATCAGAGAGCAAGGCAATCGTCTTGCCGTCCGGGGAAAAGGCAACAAATTTGGGATGCGTGAAGAGCACTGTCTTTTCTTGCTGCGTCTTGACGTTCCAGTAAACGATCTCGTTGTTCTGGCTGAAATCGTTCCAGACGGCCAGCGCGCGGCCATCGGGCGCGCAGTTGGCCCGGAAGCCGCGTCTGAAACCGAAACTGTGCAGCTGTTCGGAGGTGGTCAAGTCCCACTGGATGCAGCCATCCTTGCGTGTGCAGGCCACAAACGAATTGCCATCGGGGCCGCAGATCACGTTGAATACTTTCTCGCCGGGCGTGGAGACGATCAGTCTGCCGACCAGTGCAGGTTCGCCCGCGCGTGTGGGCGCTTGCAGCACCGGCCAGCTATCGAGGGGCGAGGGCAGCGTGCGCAGCTTGACGGCAGCCTGTAAAGCGGCCGGAGTGCCCGGTTGCCTCATGCGCAATTCGAGCAGCTGCCAGCGGAGGTCGAGCTGGGTCGCGGTCGGCGCCGGAGTGAGCACGAGGGCCAGGGCAGCGATCCCCGCCAGTCCGAGTAGGGCAGCGGCGGCCAGCAATAGCCGCCGCCCTTGTCGCGCAAGTCCACGCCGGCCGCTAACCGGCACTGCGGCGATCACGGCGTCCAGCGCCGCGGCAACCTGTTCCGGCGTCTGGTAGCGGTCCTCGGGGCGCTTGGCGAGCATGCGCTGCATGGCTTCACGCAGCCCGCTGGAGGCATCTGGGCGGAATTGTTCCAGCGGCGGCGCCTTGCCTTGCAAGTGACGGCTGAGTTTTTCGGCCAGGTTGCCTCCTGCGAAGGGAGGCTGACCAGTCAAGAGATAGAACAGCGTGCAGCCCAGACTGTAGATGTCGGCGCGAATGTCGGCGGTGTGAAAATCCATGGCCTGTTCGGGGGCCATGAAGTCGACGGTGCCCATCAAGACCGCGTTCTGCGGCGTCAAGGTGCCCATCGATTGGACCATGACTGACAATTCCTCACTCACGGCCGATTGCGCCAGGCGGGCCAGGCCCAGGTCGGTGACCTTGACGAGCCCGTCGCCCGCGCTGACCAGCAAGTTATGCGGCTTGATGTCGCGATGGATGAGCCCTTGCTTGCTGGCATAGTGCAGCCCGAGCGCGGCCTGACGGATGTAGTCGCAGGCCTGCACGATCGGTAGCGGGCCGCCGCGTTTGACCATGCGGCCCAGGTCGGTGCCTTCGACAAATTCCATGGCCAGGAACTGGATGTGTCCTGACTGCCCGGCATCATAGGCACGGACCACGTTGGGATGACTGAGCTGGCTGATGAGCTGTATCTCGCGCCGGAAGCGGGCAACAACTTCCTGGTCGGTCAACAAGTCCTTGCGAATCACCTTGAGCGCCGCCAGCCGCTGCAACAGGCGATGCCTGGCTTTGAAGACCTGGCCCGCCCCGCCTTCGCCGAGCCGTTCCAGCACCAGATAAGGGCCGATAACCAGTCCCGCAGCCTTGCCTTGTACAACCTGATTGACCTGGTAGGGGGTGAGCCACGTCCGTTCCACGACCATGCGGGCCATGGCACGCACGTCGGTCGGGCGCGCGCGCGCCAGCTCCGCAAGCTGGCCTTGGTCGAGCAATTCGTGTTTCCGGAGCACTGCGTGAAAGTCGGCAACCGTGAGCGCCGGCGTCTCCGCCACGTTTGTTGCTTCGTCATCGCCAGTCTTGAATTCGGCTGCAATCTCTGCATCGATCGCGCGCAACCTGTCCAGCAACTGAGGTCCGCTGTGCGGAAACCGAGCCGCGTATTCGGCGGGCATGGGCCGGTCCCCCCAGACGTGCCGCACCCAGTCTTCTTCACCGATCAACTCCAGCGAGTATTGCCGCACCGACTCGAGCTCGGGA
>JBFWSD010000188.1:0-8767 GCA_050248575.1 Gemmataceae bacterium | reverse complement strand
GTGACCGGGAATCTCTACGTGCCCGAGAAGCCGGGCAAGTCGGTGCCCGGACTGCTCATTGCCCATGCCCATCATCGCGACAAGCCGCAGGCGGAGATGCAAGACATGGGCATGCTCTGGGCGCGGGCGGGCTGCCTGGTGCTGGTCATCGATCAGGTCGGCTACGGCGAACGCCGTTCCCATCCTTTCAATACGGATGACGATTACCCGAAGCCCTATCGGGCCTCGCGGCAGGACTACTACTTCCGCTATGACACCGGCATCGAGCTTCAGGTGGCGGGCGACTGCCTCATGGGCTGGATGGTCTGGGACCTGATGCGTGGCGTGGACCTGCTGCTGCAGCGCGGGGCCGATCCGGAAAAAATCGCGCTCCTCGGTGCGGTCGCCGGCGGTGGCGATCCGGCCGGCATCACGGCCGCCCTCGACAAGCGGATCACTTGCTGCGTGCCGTTCAACTTTGGCGGCCCGCAACCCGAGACGGCCTATCCGCTGCCGGAAGACACCGAGAAGACGTTCAACTATCTCGGTTTCACCTACTGGGATTCCACGCGCGGGCTGAGGCTGGGGGGCCGCGACGGCTTCGGCCACTGGCTGATCACCTCGAGCATTGCCCCGCGCAAGCTGCTTCACTCACACGAATTCTCCTGGGACAAGCGCGACCCGGTCTACAAGCGTTACGAGAAGATCTACGGCGACTTCTACAAGGTGCCCGATAACCTGGGCGTGGCACACGGCAAGGGGATCCTCAAGTTGCGGCCCCCGGAAGCGTCGCACTGCACCAACATCGGCAGTTTCCATCGCAAGATGATTCACCCGGCCTTCGAGCGCTGGTTCGGCATCAAGGCGGAAGAGTATTCGGCGAACCGCAGCCGCGCCGAGCTGACCTGCATGACACCCGAGGCTCGCGCCGAGCTGAAGCCGAAGAGCTTCAACACCCTGGTGAGCGAGTTGGGGGCCGAGCGGATCGCCGCGGCCCGCAAGAAGCTGGCGGGCAAGAGCCCGGCCGAGCAACGCGACCTTCTGCGCAAGCAATGGAGCGAGTTGCTCGGGCCAAACCAGCCCGCCAAGGCGCCCGTGGTGAAATCGACCAAGACCGACGAGCAGAAAGTTGCCGGCGCGAAGGTCGAGCGGGTGGTGCTCGAGGTCGAGCCCGACTTCTTGCTGCCCGTGCTGGTGCTGGTGCCCGAGGGCGTGATGGGCAAGGCGCCCGTGGTCGTCGGCCTGGCTCAGGCGGGCAAGGCCGGCTTCCTGAAGAATCGTGCCGACGAGGTGCAAGCTCTGCTGAAGGCGGGCACGATCGTCTGCCTGCCCGATGTGCGCGGCACCGGCGAAATTCGCTCCGGTTCCTCGCGCGGCCGGGGCAGCGCCGACAACGATCATTCCGTCCACGAACAGCTCTTCGGCGAAACGATGCTCGGGCAGAGGCTGCGCGACCTGCACAGCGTGCTGGCGTATCTTCGGGCCCGTCCCGATGTGGACGGCAAGAACGTGGCCCTCTGGGGGGACTCGTTTGCCAGGACCAACGACAGCTCGACCAACTTCAAGGTCCCGCACGCCGTGAGCGAGGAGCCGAATCGGCCCGAACCGCTGGGCGGGCTGCTGGCCCTCTTCGGTGCCCTGTACGACGACGGCATTCGCGCCGTTTACGTCAGCCGCGGGCTGTCCGACTACCATTCGATCCTGGGGCACTTCATGCTGATCGTGCCCGACGACGCCTGCGTGCCCGGCGCGCTGACGACGGGCGACATCGCCGATATCGCGGCTGCCCTGGCGCCGCGTCCCCTGCGCCTGGAAGCGCTGGTGGATGGCAAGAACTTGCCCGTCGGCGCGGACAAGTTGAAAGCCCTCTATGCTCCGGCCGTGGCCAGCTACCAGGGCGGCCCGCTGCAGGTGAGCGACAAGCGCACCTCCGCTGCGTGGCTCGCCGACCAGCTGAAGAAGTAAGCGTGCGATCTGGCGGGCCGGCAGTGTGAGCCAAGGAGTCAATGTTTCTCCTCGGTCCTCACGCTCCCGGCTCGCCGATCAGCCCGATGTGCGAATCCGCTCAGCACTGGGCGGCCCGCGCTCTCCTGATCGCCCCTTTTCCGCCATCACTTCGCGCCAATCGGCAAATCTAGCGACTCTCTACGCCTCGCCGCTGATCTTCCTCGCTTGGGAATGACAGTTGCAATTTCCACGGGCGGTGAGTGTACGTATCCTGACAGCGTGAACTGGTCACGGAGGCGACACGATGACAGGCGGTCCCACATACTTGTTGCCGACAGGCGAGCTGGATCGGCTCATCGCCCTCCTGGCGGGCGACGGCTACCAGGTCATCGGCCCGCGGATCGATCAGGCGGCGATTGTCTATGCCCCGATCGAATCGAGTCGGGATCTGCCCAGGGGCTGGACGGATCGGCAGGAGCCCGGCTCCTATCGTCTCGAGCAGCGCGACGATGATGCCTACTTCGGCTACGCCGTCGGGCCGCACTCGTGGAAGAAGTTTCTTTTTCCCCCAGTGACCAGGCTGTGGCACGGGCAGCGCACGGCCAGCGGCTTTGACGTGCGGGCCGAAGAACACGATCCGCCCCGGCGTGCCCTGCTCGGGCTGCGTTCCTGCGAGCTGCACGCTTTGGCGATCCAGGATCGCGTCTTCATCGGCCGGGAGGGCCGCTTCACCGATCCCCACTACGCGCTGGCCCGAGAGAGGCTGTTTCTCGTCGCTGTCGAGTGTGAAACGCCGGCCGGGACTTGCTTCTGTGCTTCGATGGAGACCGGTCCGGAAGTGGAGCCGGACCGCATCGCCACCAGGAACAATGGGGCCGGCACCGAGGCCTCGAGCGCAGCGGGCGGGCGGATTCCCTTGCCCGAAGCGCCGCCGCCCGAGTTGCCTCATGCCTGGCCGGTGTGCGATCTGGTCCTGACCGAACTGGCCGATGCCTTCGTGGTACGGGCGGCCAGTGAAGCGGGCGTCAGGGTCGTTGCCCGCTTGCAGCTGGGTCCAGCCACGGCGGAACAAGAGTCGTCGGCCCGGGAGCGCGTCGCGGCGGCCCGCAAGGCGATGGGCCGCAGCCTCGACACCAGCAACATTCGCGAGCTCTTGCAGACCAATCAAGAGCATCGCCGCTGGGACGAGGTGGCCGATCGCTGCCTGGCTTGCACCAACTGCACGCTGGTCTGCCCGACTTGCTTTTGCAGTTGTACCGAGGACGTGGCCGACCTGAGTCTCGAGAACGTGGAGCGCGTGCGGCGCTGGGACAGTTGCTTCAATCCCGAGTTTGGCCGCGTGCATGGGGGCAACTTCCGCCCCAGCGTGCGGGCACGCTATCGCCAGTGGCTCACGCACAAGTTCGCCTCCTGGTTCGACCAGTTCGGCACCTCGGGTTGCGTGGGCTGCGGCCGCTGCATCACCTGGTGTCCGGTAGGCATCGACGTGACCGAAGAGATCCAGGCGATCCGTACGACGGGCTAGCAAGAACGCTCAGCCCGTGCAAGTTCGAGGGGAAAAGCAGAGGAGGACCAGTACATGAGTGAACCAGCGATTCTCAATGCGTTTTCCAGCCACGGCTTCATCCAGGGGCTGAGCGAGCAGCACCGCATGAAGCTGGCCGCCGGCGTCCGCCCGTTCCGCACCGCGGCGGGCGATTACCTGGCCCGCGAGGACCAGCCCGCGAAGGCCTTCTATCTCGTGCAATCGGGCCATGTCGCCATCGGCACCCATCTGGGCAAGCAGGGGGCTGTGCCGATCCAGACGGTGGGGCCGGGCGACATCGTCGGCTGGTCGTGGCTGCTCGACCCGGCCCGCTGGCAATTCGATGCCCGTGCTGTCGATGATGTGCAGGGCCTGGCCTTCGACGCCGACTGGCTCCGGCAACAATGCGAAACCGATCATGAACTGGGCTATCATCTGCTCCGCCAGATGCTGCGCGTGCTGGCGAGCCGGCTGACGGCCACGCGCGTTCAGCAACTCGATATCCACAAGTAGAGGAAACGATCGATGTCTGTCGTGCTGCCACCACCGCCGATGCTGCCCAGCGTGATGCAGGTCCGCGCTCATCGCCAGGAGAGTGCCGACACCTTCACGCTGATCCTCACCGCGCCCGAGGGGGGCTTTCACTTCCAGCCCGGGCAGTTCAACATGGTGTACGTGTTCGGCGTGGGGGAAGCGGCCATCTCCCTGTGCGGCGATCCGCACGACAAGTCGTCCCTCTCGCACACCATTCGGGCGGTTGGTTCGGTGACCACGGCGCTGGCCGATCTGCGTCACGGCGACGCGCTGGGCGTGCGCGGCCCGTTCGGTTCGAGCTGGCCGGTCAGCGAGGCGGAAGGGCAAGACGTGGTGCTGGTGGCCGGCGGCATCGGGCTGCCCCCGTTGCGGCCCGCCATCTACGAGATCCTCAAACACCGGGCCAACTTCCGCCGCGTCATCCTCCTCTACGGGGCACGCACGCCCGGCGACCTCCTCTATCTTGACGAGATCGATTCCTGGAGACGCCGCGGCGACTTCGAGATCCACCTGACCGTCGATCAGGGAGCGCCCGACTGGCTCGGTTCGGTTGGCCTGGTCACTTCGCTGTTCCCGCGTCTCGAGCTCTATCCGGGCCGCACCCTCGGCATGGTTTGCGGCCCGGAAGTGATGATGCGATTCGTGCAGCGCGAGTTCGAAAAACGCGGCATCGCCGACGACGCCCTCTATCTCTCGCTCGAGCGCAACATGCAGTGCGCCGTTGGCTTTTGCGGGCACTGCCAGTTTGGCCCCGAGTTCCTGTGCATCAGCGGGCCGGTGTTCCGCTACGACAGGATCAAGCCGTACTTCACTGTCCGGGAGGCCTGAGCCATGGCTAAGCGCGAGAAACCGCGACTGGGCGTGTTCAAGTTCGCCTCGTGCGATGGCTGCCAGCTCAGCTTGCTCGATTGCGAGGACGAATTGCTGGCGGTCGCCGGCGCCGTCGAGATCGCCTATTTCCTGGAAGCGACGCGGCGGCCCCTCGAGGGCAACTTCGATCTCTGCCTCGTCGAGGGCTCGATCAGCGCGCCGGAACAGCTCGAGCAAATTCACGACGTGCGCAAGCGCAGCAAGTTCCTGGTCACGATCGGCGCCTGTGCCACGGCGGGCGGCATCCAGGCGCTGCGCAACTTCGCCGATGTCGAGGAATTCACTCGCGCGGTCTATGCCCGCCCCGAGTACGTGCAGACGCTGGCCACGTCGATGCCGGTGAGCGCTCACGTGCCGGTTGATTTCGAGTTGCGGGGCTGCCCGATCAACAAGCTGCAGCTCGTGGAAGTGATCAGCGCGTTCGTGGCGGGCCGCCGCCCCAACATCGCCAATCATGCCGTCTGCGTCGAGTGCAAGCGGCAAGGCATTGTCTGCGTCATGGTCGCACAGGGAACGGCTTGCCTGGGACCCGTGACCCACGCGGGCTGCGGCGCCCTCTGCCCGGGCTACGATCGGGGTTGCTATGGCTGCTTTGGCCCGGCCAAGCTGCCCAACGTGGCCTCGCTGAGCAAGCAACTCCTCGCCGCCGGGAAAGCCAGTCGCGACATCGACGACCTGCTGCACACCTTCAACACCTGGTCGCCGGAGTTCCGCGACTCGACACAGCAGCGGCTCGCGCTGGATGTGATTGGAAAGGATCGATGATGAGCAAGCAGACCAGGACGATCCAGGTGCAGGCGCTGGCCCGCGTGGAAGGGGAAGGGGGCCTGACCATTCGCATGGCCGAGGGCAAGGTCGAGGCAGTGGAGCTGCGCATCTACGAGCCGCCCCGCTTCTACGAGGCTTTCTTGCGTGGCCGCAAGGCGGAGGAACTGCCCGATATCACCGCGCGCATTTGCGGGATCTGCCCGGTGGCCTATCAGATGTCGAGCGTGCATGCCATCGAAAGCATCTACGGCGTGACGTTGCCGCCCACACTGCGTGCCCTGCGGCGGCTGCTCTATTGCGGCGAGTGGCTGGAGAGCCACATTTTGCACATGTACATGCTGCACGCGCCGGATTTTCTGGGCTATGAGAGTGCCCTGGCCATGGCCCAGGCCAGCCCGGAGCTGGCCGCCGTGGTGCAACAGGCCCTGCGCATGAAGAAAGCGGGCAACCGTATCGTTCAGGTGGTGGGTGGCCGCGAAGTTCATCCCATCAACGTCCGCATCGGCGGTTTCTACCGGGCGCCGCGCAAAGACGAGCTGTGCGCGCTGCTCGACGAATTGAAGTACAGTCGGGATGCCGCCCGCGACACGGTCAAGTGGGCCGCCGGCCTCCCGTTCGGCGACTACGAATACGATTACACCTTCGTTGCCCTTCGCCACGCCGACGAGTACCCGATGAACGAGGGCCGCCTCGTTTCCAATCGCGGGCTGGACAGCGCAGCCCACGAGTATCCCGACCATTTCGAGGAGTATCATGTGCGGCACTCGAATGCCTTGCAGTCGAGACAGCGGCACAAGGCAGAGGGTGAGGGGGCCTACTTCGTTGGCCCGCTGGCGCGCTGGAACCTGAACGCTGATAAGGCGCCGGCCTTTGTGCAGCAAGCGGCCCGCGACACCGGGCTGCCCTTCCCCAATCGCAATCCCTTCGTGAGCATCGTGGCCCGGGCCCTGGAGTCGCTGCTCGCCTTCGACGAGGCCATCCGCATCATTGAAGCCTACGAGCCGCCGGACCGGCCGTTCGTGGCCTACGAGCCCCGTGCCGGCGTAGGGCACGCCATCACCGAAGCGCCGCGCGGCATCCTCTATCATCGCTACGAGACTGACGAGCAAGGCCTGCTCAAGCATGCGGTGATCGTGCCGCCAACCAGCCAGAACCAGTTGCAGATGGAGGGAGATCTGCTGCGGGTCGCGCCCGGGCTGCTCGACCTGCCCGAGGAGGAAGCGGCCCTGCGTGCCGAGAAGGTCGTCCGCAATTATGATCCGTGCATCAGCTGTGCGACGCACTTCCTCAAGTTGAAGATCGAGCGATGAACCTGGCCCGGCCCATCCGCGTGATCGGGATCGGCAGCGCGCACGGGGATGATGCGGCCGGCTTCGCCGCCATCGATCGGCTGCGCGAACTTGGGGACTGGCCCGCTGACATTTCGTTTCACACGGTGGCTGGCGGCGCCGGGCTGCTCGACCTCCTGGATGGCCAGGGCAGCGTCGTTCTCATCGATGCCCTTGCCCCGGGCGGCAATCCAGGTGCCATCGTCCGGCTGGATTGGCCCGACCCACGGCTACAGTCGCTGCGTTCGGGGTCGACGCACCAGGTCACTCCCAGCGAAGCTCTCGAGCTGGCGACAACATTGCGCTTGCTGCCCACTCAGGTGGTCGTGTGGGGGATCGAGGCGCACCAGGCCTCGCCCGGTGCGGAGTTGAGCCCCGCGGTTCGCGCCGGACTCTCCGAACTGATTGAGCGTAGCGCGGCGGAATTACGGGCGGAAGACAAGGCTGCGCGGCGAGCCGGGCCCCTGGGATAACGAATGATCTACTGCACATGCTTCGCCTGCCCGAGCTGTGGCCGCTCTACTTGGCTGGCGTGAAATCGAGTCGCTCGCCGTCGGGTCGGACCACGCGGAGCAGAAACTCCCAGTTGGGCTCGACGTTAGTGCCGTCTTCCTTCATCTGGCAGATCTTGACCAGCACGGAGTTCTTGCCCGCCGCGAGTGGAACCCGGAAGCGATGGCGGTCGAGCCGCACGCCATTGCGATACTCCTCGAAACCGAAGGCGCGTTTGCCGTTGACCCAGACCGAGAGGTTGTCGTCGGCCGCGCCACGGAACTCGGCCTCCACTGGCTTGTCGACGTTGATGATGGTGTAGGCATAGGCCACTGCATCTTCGGCATTGCCCAGCGGCTCGAGCAGATTCACCAGGCAAGCTCGCTGGGGCAGGCCGGTGAGCGTTTCCTTCACCTGGTAGGGCTGCCACTTGATCTTGCCTGATTTGCCCGCGTATTCCGCTTTCAGGTCGACCTTCTCCTCGGGCGGATAGACGGTCTTGAAGCCCATCTGGTTCTTGGCGTCGAATGGACCAATCACTTGCCAGTCGGTCAGGAATCCAAAGTGTCGGGCCAGGCTGACGGTCTCGCCCGCTTCTTTCAGCCGGCTGCCGATCTGCTGAGCCTGCTTGACGTCGCGGGTTGCGTTGAATGCTCTGCGGAAGGCGTTGGTGGCCTTCTCTTTCTTGCCTGCCTTTGCCAGCTCGTCAGCTTCCTTGATCAATACTTCGATTGCATCGAAGCGAAACTCGGGATCGTCGAGCCAGCCGGGCAACAGCCCGGCCGTGGTGCCCGGCTTGAAGCGCTCGACCAGTTCGAGGGCCAGGCGGCGCACGCGTCCCTGGTGCTTTGGCTCCTTGGCGAAGGTGAGCAGCGTGTCGAGGTCGAGGTTCTTGCCCTTGTGCTGCTTCAGGTCGGTATCGACGACGCGATCGAAGGCGGTACGGAACCAGTTGGCCACCACGGTATCGGCAGTGTCCATGCCGTCGAGGAGGACGGGCAGAGCTGCTGGCCCGGCGGCGACGAGCTTGTTCCAGGCAGCCCGCGCCTCGGGCGAAGCGGGCAGCTTGCCCTTCGGGATGGCCTGGATCTGCTTGGCCAGTTCCGCCAGCTTATCAGCACCGCGGCCCGGGAGCGCCAGCAACACCAGCAGCAAAAGCGCAAGGAGTATTCGCATGGCGATATTCTAGAGTGGACTTTGGGTTTTGGGTGCAGGATTCTGCTTCACTTACCGTCAGAACATTACTTTCGCGCAGCTTCGGCACAATCGATAAAGTCCGCCCAGTTTGCTGGTCGAGTTATGATGGCGGGGTATCGCATGCGCC
>JBFWSD010000187.1:0-8777 GCA_050248575.1 Gemmataceae bacterium | reverse complement strand
CATCATTCTGGGTCTGGCCCTCTTGGGGGTGCTGATCGTGCCCTTGTTCTTCTGGGACAAGGCGCGCCGCAACCTCGAGCTGGCCCTGCGCTCGCTGTGGCTGCACAAGCTGCGCGCCTTCCTGTCCGTGCTCGGCATCATCATCGGCACCGGCGCCGTCATCTCCTTGATGGCCTTCGGCGAGGGCTCCATGCACGACGCTCTCGAAGACATCAAACGCATGGGGGCCACCAACATCATCGTCCGCAGCGTCAAACCCCCCGACGATTCCTCCACGCAGCGGCGCACCTTCATCGCCGCCTACGGGCTCACGCAATCCGACTACGACCGCTTCGAGACGCTCATGCAGAGCGGCACCATCACGCGCATGGTGCCCATGCGCATCTTTCCGCAAGAGCTGAAGCACCTGGAGCAGATCTACAACGGCCGCGTGGTGGGCACCATCGGCTCGTATGCCGATGTCAACCAGCTGGAGATGGCCGCGGGCCGCTTCCTCACCAAGGAAGACAACGACCGCATGAGCAACGTCGCCGTGCTCGCCGCCGAGGTCGCCGACGCCTTCTTCCCCTTCAGCGATCCGCTCGGGCAGACCATCCGCCTGGGCGATTACTACTATCGCGTGGTCGGAGTCTGCAAGCCGCGCATGCCCACGGGCGGCAGCGGCGGCTCGCAGGCCGCCGAAGACTACAACAACGACGTCTACATCCCCATCGATACTTGCCGGGCCCGCTTCGGCTCGATCATCTACATCCGTGCCTCCGGCTCGCGCTCGGGCGAACAGGTCGAGCTCAGCCAGGTCACGCTCACCGTCTCCGACATGGACCGCGTCCGCCCCACGGGCGAAATGATCGAAGGGCTGCTCGACCGCTTCCACCAGCGCAAGGACTGGGCCGTGACCATCCCGCTCGATCGCCTCGAAGAGGCGGAACGCGCGCGCAATCGCTACACGATGCTGCTGGCCCTGATCGCCTCCATCTCCCTGGTCGTCGGCGGCATCGGCATCATGAACATCATGCTTGCCACGGTCACCGAGCGCGTGCGCGAGATCGGCATCCGCCGCGCCCTCGGCGCCAAGCGGCGCGACATCACCTTGCAGTTCCTCATCGAGGCCGTGGCCCAGACCACGATCGGCGGGCTGCTCGGCGTCATCTCCGGGCTGAGCATCGTCTTCGCCCTGCCGAAGATGGTCGAATACGCCACCAAGCAGGGCTGGCTCGAAATGAACCTGCCCGCCCAGATACACGTGCCCTCCATCTTCATCGCGCTCGTGGTTGCGGTCGTGGTCGGCGTGGTGGCCGGGCTGTATCCGGCCCTGCGTGCTGCCCGGCTCGATCCCATCGAAGCCCTCCGCCACGAGTAAGGATTCCACGAGCAGGGCCCTCCGATTTTGCGAATGACCGGTTGCCTCCTGGCGCGGTAGATTAGAACACGCTGATTCCCATGTCCTCGTGAGCACGCCCCGATGGCCATCTTTCAAAAACTCTCACTGCTGGCGGTGCGGCAAGTCGTACTTGGCGCCGCACAATCGGTCGGGCTCGTGGCCGTCACCGAGATCAGCGAGCGCGTCTTCAACTTTCTCGTCCAGCGTTTCAGCGATCATAGCCTGCGCCTGGTCAAGGCGCTGGAGACGGCCAACGACCGCGCCTGGCAAACGCTGACCATCTCGCTGGCGGGCGACACGTTCTTCAGTCGCTGCCGCCTCTGGATGGCGCCGCGCGAGGAACAGGCCTTTCGCAGTCAGGTGCGGGCTCTCCTTGAAGAAATGGGGCCGCAAGACCCCGAGCAGGCGGCCCGCTATCGCCAGGCGTGCTTGCGCGAGCTGAAAGCCGCGCGGCAGGCGGGCATCCTCAACGACGGCTTCGATCCGCAAGCCCTGGCACGCGCTGCGGGCGAGCTGGCCCGCTACGGCGAGCCCGAACGCCTCCTCGAGGCCGAGGGCAACATCCTGGCCGGTCTCGTCGACGAGCTCCAGCGCCAGGGCTATCACGCCGTCGCGGGCTATCTGTCCCTCACCGGCACGCGCGGCGGGGCCAGCTTGCTCACCAGCGCTGTCCGTTACTTCTTTCGCCGCGAGATCGAAACCGATCAGCAACTCTTCCAGGGGCTGGCCTTCGCCCAGCTGGAACGACTCGACGAGGCGCAGCAGACCGGCTTCGCGGCCCTTGGCGATCTCTTGCAACAGCACGGCGCGCGGCTGGAGGAATTGTTCGAGGAAGTTCGCGCGGCCGTCCTCGAAACACACACCGACGTGCTCGACATCAAGGCGGAGCTGGCCCGGCAAGGGCAGGACCTGCGCAGCCTCGGGCAGGCCGTGCTGCGGGCCCTTGAACAGCATCGACTGGCCGATCGCGATCTCCGCCCGGGCGACAGCCTGTCGATTGGCTCTTCGTCCGACCGGCAGCGCGTCCGCGAGCTGCGCGGGCAGTTCAGCGCCTTGCCGGAAGCGGAGCGACAAAAGCTGCCCGCGTTGCAGAACGCGCTCGGGGTTCTGGAGGCGGCCGCCGGCGATTTCGCCGGCGCGAAGCGCGATTTCGGCACGGTCGCCCAGACGGTGGACGACCCGATGGCCCGGGCCACCGCGCAGCACAATCTCTTCCTGGTCGCGCTGCAAGAACGGCGCTGGGACGAGGCTTTGACTGCCCTGCGCGAGGCCGCCACGCTCGCGGCCGAGCACTTCGCCCCGTTTCCCTTCAGCAAGTATGAAGTGCAGCGCATTTTGGGTGCGGGCGGCTTCGGCACCGCCTTCCTGTGCCAGCATTGCAACACGGGCAGCCCGGTGGTGGTCAAGTCCTTCCGCGCCGACGGCCTCGAACGCACGGTCAGCGATCTCTTTCGCGAGGCCCGCATTCTCGAGCAGCTCGAGCACCCGGCCATCATCAGGCTGCGCGACTGCGACTACGCCGATGCGGCACGGTGCCGGCCCTACCTGGTCATGGACTACTTCGAAGGGCTGACGCTGGCCGAGCACGTCGACCAGCACGGGCCGCTTTCGCCGGATGATCTCTTGCAGGTGGTGCGGCCCGTCGCCGAGGCACTGCACGCCGCCCACGAGCGCGGCATCCTGCACCGCGACGTCAAGCCGGCCAACGTGCTCGTCCGCAAGGACAAGAACGGCTGGCGCGTCAAGCTGATCGACTTCGGCCTGGCCATGAAGCAGAGCGGGCACGGCGCGTCGTCGTCCAACCCACAAACGCTGATCGGCTACAGTATCGCGGGCACGCGTGACTTCGCCGCCCCGGAACAGATGGGGCTATTGTCAGGCGTGCAGGCCAGCCCGGTGTCGGACATCTATGGCTTTGCCCGCACTTGTTGCTTTGCCCTCTTCAAGACGACGCAGCCCCTGCGCAAACACTGGAGCAGTATCCCGGGCGAGCTGGCCGATCTCATCGAGCATTGCCTGGCCGAGGCCCCGGGAGATCGCCCGGGCAGCTTCGCCACCGTGCTGGAGCGATTTGGCGCGACCGCACCGACGGCTGCTCCGCGCGAAGAGAAGCCGGCCCCGAAGCGGGAAGAGCCGGCGGCCCCGCCTGCGCCTACCAAGAAGTCGGTCGATACAGTGGAAGAGAAGGCGACCCGCCCCGCGCCGCCGCGCCCCGCGCCTCAGCCCGCGAAGCCCGTGGTCAGGCTGGTCGAGGTTCGCAGCGTCCGCGGCCACTCGGGGGCCATCACCTCCCTGGCCGTGTCGCCGGATGGCCGCCACGTGGTGAGCGGCAGCCGCGCTGCCAGCGTTCGCGTGTGGCCCCTCGACAGCAAGAAAGAAGACAGCGAGCTGGCCCGGCTTGCCAAGCCGGTCGGCTGCGTGCACGTTCACGGTTCGTCCGTTTTCGCGAGCTCCGCTGATGGCACGGTCGGCATCTTCGACATTGCGAGCGCGGCTTTGCTCCGCAGCTTCCCCAAGCGAAGCGACTGGGCCTTGGCCGTCTCCCCGGACGGGCAGCACGCCCTCTCGGCCATCGACCACAAGGGCGAACTCCTGCTCTGGGAAACAACCAAGGGCAACTTTCTGCGCCGCTTCAACGGGCACACCGAACTGGTCCGCCGCCTCGCCTTCTCGCCCGACGGTAAGCTGGCCCTGTCGAGCAGCCGCGATCAGAGCGTCCGCCTCTGGGAAGTGGCCACGGGCAAGGAACTGCACTGCTTCGTCATCCCCAAGGTGTGGCTGACCTCGATCTGCTTCACGCCCGACGGCCGGCAGTTCCTGGCCGGGCACAGTGCAGCCATCGGCCTCTGGGACGTGCAGACGGGCGACGAGGTCATTCAGTTCCAGGGTCATGAAGAAGAGGTGCTCGACATTGCCGTGTCGAGAGATGGCCGTCTGCTCGTTTCCGGCTCGGTCGATCAGACGGTGCGGCTGTGGGACTTGCCCGCCGGGCAGCAACTCGCCTGCGGGCTAGGCCATCAAGGAGAAGTCAGCGCGGTGGCCCTCTCCCCCGACGGGCAACAGATCTTTTCCGGCGGCGAAGACCGCACCGTCCGCCTCTGGCGTCGCCCCTGATTTGATTCTTCTCTGGCGAGCGGGGGCGTGAGCCAGCTCACGCCCCCACTGCTGCGTCAGTCTCCCGTCTGCTTTCATGCCTTCAACAGGTCGCAAGCTTCGGCGTAGCCCGGCGCGGGCCAGCCAAACTCGCTGGCAGTCACTCGTGCCAATGCCACCACTTGCCGCCAGCGGAAGGCTGCCCGCGTGCTGGCAAATTCATCGCTTGCCGTGCGATAGTACTTCTCCGCGTGCAAGGCGCCGTCCTCGCTGATCGCATACTGGAGCAGCAGATCGAAGACGGGCCGGGCCGCCAAGCCAAGCTCGCCGTAACGCTGCACCGCGGCCGTGGCCAGCTGCTGATCGTTGCCGCGGATGGCCTCCTCGGCCATTCGCAACAACACGTCCGCCTTGTCGGTCTTGACGCGGTCGCGGACGTCGGCCAGCGGGTAGGGCTCCCAGGCCGCCATGTTGCCGCCGTCGTCGCGGTCCTTGGCCATCTGGTGCGCGCCCAGGATCAGGCACACCGCCGTGTTCCGCTGATTGCTGACGCGAGCAATGTTCCGCCAGGCGTTCGCCGAATCGCAAGCATGCACACCGGTGCCGTCGCCGTGGACGCTGCCGAGGGGCTTGTTGCCCTCGACGCGATTCTTGGCGCGGCCCTTCTCGCGCAGCACGATCTGGTTGGCGGCCAACCCGAGCGCCTCGCCGACATCGTCGGGATGAAAGCCTTCCGCAAGAGCGACGGCGACGGCTTCCGCCGCCTGTGCCGGCGCGCTCTTGAAGAGCGTCTTGGCCAGCTGATCGACCCAGGCGTCGTCGCCGCGCTTGGCGCCGAACGGCTTCGCGAGCAGCTTGTGCTGATCGAGCAGCTTCGGCACCAGGGTCCGGGCGTCGCTGAAATAGCTGTTGTAGCGTGGCGACACGCGCTGCACGCAGTAGTGAACCGATTGCCGCAGCATCGTCTCGGCGTGTTCCTTGCCGACGATGGACAGCAGGTCCCAGGCCCGGTAGGCCAGGTTGATGCGATGGACTTCCTGGCCGTCCTCGACCACGTGCAAGAGCGTGTTGTAAGCGAGCTCGGGGGACTGCCCGGCGAGGGCCGCCAGCGTTCCCTCCGCGGCGGCCAGGTCCTTGCGCTGGACCTGGTCCATGAGAAGGTCGCCGGGGTTCTTGCCCTCGGGCAGCGGGCCAGCCTTGACCGGCTGCAACACTTCCTTGCTCCGGCCCCCCTTCTGCTGGATGCGATTGGTATTGCGATAAAGGACCTTGAAGACAGGCAGCGCTTGCCGGCTGCCCGACAGCTCCTGCGCCATGCTGTACGCCGGCGCCATGGCCATGATGGTATGGAAGCCGATATAGTCCTCGCCGCCGAAGGTACGGGCGTTGGCGAGGGCCGCCGCTCCTACCAGTTCGCGCAGCGACGTGCCTGCCTTCTGCTTTTCCGCCAGCGCGGGCAGCAGCTTGTTGATCGGCGTTTCTTGCATGAAGCAGACGAGCGGCTCGATGGCCCCGAACTGGAGCGGCGCGGGCTCGGCCCCCTCGACCGAACCCAGCCCCAGGTCGGCGATCAAGGCCGGACCCAGCCCGGCTGCCAGCATGCCTCTGCCCACATCCGCCAGAAACTCGCGTCGATTGCGCGGTGCCATGGCTCACCCCCGTGAAGAAGAATTCAAGATCGTTATTCACGAGAACGCAGCGGCGTTACACGGGCCGCCCTGCCCAGCATCAGATGCCGCCGGGCACGTTGGCCGCAAGCTGAAGAGTTGTCAGCAAGATGCTCTGCTCGTCGCTGGAATACTGCACGTGAACAGCAAGGTCCTCGTTCAATACGAACAGATCCCAGGCGGTCATTTCACCACGCAACGGACTGTGGGAGCGTTCGGCGGAACGCACCGGCGGCCCCAGTTTCTCGCGGGCCACCGTTCTGCCGTCCGAAAAGTGAATGCCGCCCGGCAAGCTTCCCTGGTATTGAAGATGCCTTTCCTGGCCCTCGGCGAAGAGAAAAATGGTATCGACTTTCTTGCGCTCGACAATGTAATCCAAGCCGGCCTGCCGATTGACGAAGTAGGTTCTGCCCTCATCCTTGCGCTTCTTGAAGGTGCCTAGCTTCTGCAGCAGCGGATCACCGTCAACCTCCTTGGCGTCGCGGCCAAGGAGGGCAAACAACTCGTGTGACATGAGAAGACCAACCGGGCAACGGAAAACCGAAAACCGAGAATGATCGCACCACTCACCACTCACGAGAGCTCGTCGCGCACTCGTTCCAGCAGGGCCTTGGTGGCCTTGATGCCTTCGGGCTCGCCGAGCTTGCTGCCCTCGTACTCGACGCCGACGTAGCCGTGGTAGCCCGCGTCGAGGACGATCTTCAGCATCTTCTTGTAGTCGGTGGCGGTTTCGTTGCCCTTGTCGTCGAAGTTGTGCGACTTGGCGGAGACGCCCTTGGCGAAGGGCATCAGTTCCAGCACGCCTTTGTAGCGGTCGTAGGAGCCGAAGTTGCCGAAGTCGGGCAGCGTGCCGCAGCGCTTGTTGTCGACCTTCTTCATGACCGCGGCCAGCCATTCGCCGTTGGAGGAGAGGCCGCCGTGGTTCTCGACGATGACGTTGATGCCGTGCTTGTCGCCGATCTCACTCAGCTGGCGCAGCCCGTCGGCGGCCAGGTTGAGCTGTTCTTCGTAAGTTCCCTTGCTCTGGGCGTTGACGCGAATGGAGTGGCAGCCGAGGAACTTGGCCCATTCGATCCACTTGACGTGATTATCGACCGCTTGCTTGCGGGCCTTGGCGTCGGGGTTGCCGAGGGCTCCTTCGCCGTCGCACATGATGAGCACGCTGGTGACGCCGTTGTCGTCGGCCCTCTTCTTGAGGTCGGCCAGGTAGGTCTTGTCGCCGGTCTTGCCCTTGTAGAACTGGTTGACGTATTCGATGGCGTCGATGCCGAAATCTTGCTTGCTGATCTTGGCGAAGTCGGCGGGGTCGGCCTTCTTGGCGAAGAACGCCTTGTGCAGCGACCACTGGGCCAGCGAGATCTTGAAGAGCTCTTTCTTGTCGGCAGCCGCGGCCAGGTTGCTCAGCCCGAGGCCGGTAACCAGGGCGCCCGCTTGCTGCAAGAAGTGACGACGACTGGACAGGTGCATGGTGAGTCCTCATCGGGGTAATGGATGCAACGCCATGATTCTACGGGAGATAGTGCGGAGTGCAATCAGCAATCGGCCGGGCGGCCCCGGGCGGGGAACCGTCGCGTGCGCCTGGGGCGCGCTGCCAGGGGCGCGCCCCGGGTGTTGACAACGGCCCACCTCTGGCTACAAAAAAACGGGGGGACGTAGCATCCAAAAACCATCCTGCAGGTCGATAACGATGGCGAACGACGAACAGACCCCGAAGGGCGAACCGGCTGACGAGGCCAAGAAGAACGAGGACCCGAAGCCGGAAGAAAAGAAGGAAGAGCCGGCTGCCGAGCAGAAGCCGGAAGAGAAGAAAGAAGACAAACCGGCCGCCGAGGAAAAGAAGGAAGACAAGCCGGCGGCCGAGGAGAAGAAGCCGGAAGAGAAGAAGCCGGCCCCTGCTCCTGCGAAGCCGGCGGCCGCCGCCGCCAAGACGGGCGAGACCCGTCGCGCCTTCGTGGAGGCGGTCACCTCCCCGTTCAACATTGCCTGGGCTGCCCTCAGCGCGGCCACACTGGGCATGGTGCTTGGCACCGTCCGCTTCCTCTATCCCAACGTCACCTCGGAGCCCCCCAGCAAGGTCAAGGTGGGGCCAAAGAGCGCCTACGAAGACAACGAAGTGGTCGACCGCTACAAGGAACAGAACTTCTGGATCGTCCGCCACGGCGGCAAGATCTACGCTCTCAGCACCACCTGCACCCACCTGGGCTGCACACCCAACTGGCTCGACGGCGAAGAGAAGTTCAAGTGCCCGTGCCACGGCTCCGGCTTCAAGATCACGGGCGTGAACTTCGAAGGCCCGGCCCCGCGGCCCCTCGAACGTTGGGGCATCTACGAAGACACCGACGGGCAACTCGTCGTCGACAAGAGCAAGAAGTTCCAGAAGGAACTCGGGCAGTGGGACAATCCTGAATCATTCGTGAATGTCTAATCCCGTCATTGGTCACTTGTCATTGGTCACTTGTCACTTGACCAGTGCAGTTAACAAGTGACCAGTGACCAATGACAAGTGACGAAAGGCCGCACATGTCTGTCGGAGACTTCATCCGGGGTAGCCAGGTCTGGAAGAGCATCTTCCGCCATCCGGCGCCGCGCGAGCGCCGTAATCGCGTCGTCGTGATGCTCACCAATGTGTTCTTGCA
>JBFWSD010000186.1:0-8788 GCA_050248575.1 Gemmataceae bacterium | reverse complement strand
CGGCTGATCCGCGACGGGGCCGACGTGGTGGCCGGTTCGCGCTACATGGAAGGGGGCAAGCAGATTGGCGGCCCGCTCGTCAAGCGCACGCTGTCGCGCTGGGCCGGCGTTTCGCTACATTGCCTGGCCGGGCTGCCCGTGCGCGACGCCACCAACAACTTCCGCGCCTACAGCCCGCGCGTGATCGAACTGCCCATCGAGAGCACATCGAGCTTTGTGGTGGCGATGGAACTGACCCTGAAGGCCCACTGGCAGGGCTGGAAAGTGGCCGAGGTGCCCACCACCTGGCGCGACCGCACGGCGGGGCAATCGCGTTTCCGCCTGTTTGCCTGGACGCCGCACTATCTGCGCTGGTACGTGAAGGCCATGGCCCGGGCCTGGCTGGGGATGGGGAAGCAGCGATCAGGAAGTCAATGAGAACACGTCCTCGACCGCCATCTTCCAGCCGGGCACGGCGGGTTCACCATCAGCCGCCTGGCCGCGCTGGAAAGTAGCGGGCTGATCGGGATCATCGGCACGGTAGACGTGAACCAGTTCGGCGAGGGAGTCAACGTCCCAGACGACCAGGGTGCCAGCCTCGAAGTAGTCGGCCCGCTTGGCAGACATCTCTTCTTCCGCAGCATCCCCGTAGTCGTTTTCGCTGCACACCTCGACAGCCAGCGTGGGGGGACCTTCGATGAAACGCATGAGGTTCGCGGGCAGAGGACCCGCGTAATACGAGGCGTCCGGGCTGAAGGACTCACGCCCGGAAGCAAGCTCGGGCACCGCGTAGCCCATGTTGTCGGTCAGGGCTTCGCCTCGGCGCTTCTGCTTGCAGTAGGCACGTAAGCTATCGTGAATATTGGCTGCCACCTTGTTGGGCTTGTAACCGGTGGGCATAAACTCCACGATCCTCCCGCCAATCAACTCGGCCTTGGCAGTAGTCTGGTAGAGGTCGTCCAGCGTGGCTCGCGCCTGGCTGCTTCGCGACATGAAGTGCCTCCTTCTACGCCCATTTTAGTGTGTGGCGTGCAGCAGACAAAGATCTGATCACGCCCGCCACGGAGGCAACCTGGTAGTCCAGGAGGGGATTCACTGGCAATCAATCGCGCTTCAGCAACTGGTGGCAGGTCTTGCAGCGACGCATGTAGATGCGCACCAGCTTGTTACACTTCGGGCAGCGATAACGGTCCATCTTGTCACGCTTGCTCTTCTTGCGATGCGGTCTGGCTAACATCTTCCTACTCCCGTGAAAAAGTCGATCCCCACATGATAGGGATCTTTTCGACAGTTTCTACTTGAACTTTGCCGGATCGGGTCCGACGATGACTTCGTCCCTCCCCACAACCCGCCAGCGAGGTCAACTTTCACCACCGCACCGTTATTCACGACCCAGAGGAGAGCATTGTGAAGACTACCGGGATCGCCCTGCTGATCGTGTCGGCCGCCTTCGTGCTGGGGGCCGACGAGCCCAAGAAGGAAGCTGCCCTCGTCATCGTCGACGCCGCGGGCAAGGAAAACAAGATCAAGGACTACAAGATCCTGGCCGGCACGCGACGGCTGTCCTGGCTGGTCCCGGCCCCCAAGGTCGACCCGAAGGACAAGACCAAGCCGCTGCCCCCCGCCGGGCCGGAAGCCCTCGAGTTCCGCGAGGACAACTCCACCACCTTCGCCGCCGGCATCGTCACGCTGGTGCCCCTCGACCGTATCCAGGCCATCGACTACGACAACGATCCCGGGCAGCAACTCGTCACCATCAAGCTCACGAGCACCAAGCCCGACGAGAAGATCGAGCTCAAGGGCACTACACGCTATCGCGGCGTCAACAAACTGGTGATCGAGGCCGACGTGGACAAGGGGGATCTGGGCGTGGCGGCCCTCAAGTTCCAGGGGGGCTTCAAGGATAACAGCATCCGCGGGCTGCGCTTCGCCGCACCGAAGGCGGGGGCCGCTCTCGAAGGCAAGACCGCCACCATCACCGCCGCCGACAAGATGAGCACCAAGCACGAGGTGGTCGACCTGCAAGCCTTGGTTCGCCACCCCGACGGCCGACTGCAAACGCTGCCCTACCTCATGTTCAAGAAGACCTTGAAGGTCGACCTGGGCAAGGTCAAGTCGATCAAGTTCAAGGACGATCCCAAGACGAACGAAGCGGAGGCCGAAGTGGCCCTCGCGGACGGCGAGACCTTGGTGCTGACGGCCCTGCGTGTCGTGCCGGTCGACGACAAGCCTACTCAACTCGAAGGACTCGTGGGCAAGGTGCCCGCGGGCTACAAGCTCTTCCCACTCCACACCATCGCCGAGCTGAACTTGGGCGGAAATTAGACACTGTGTTTGCTGAACCGCGCCCTGCGGTTCACGGCTCTCTGCCAAGCCTTCGCTTGACAGCGGCGACGAATGCCGGCCCGAGTTGCCGGACCAGGGACATGAAGCTGCGATCGTAGAAGATGTCGGCATGAATCAGCTGAAACTCGGGCGGCAGAAAGTCCGGCTCTTCAACAGATAGCTTGACGTCTGGCTTGACATACAGGAAGAGGTTCTGCCTGTACCACCAGGGTATCGTCTCATCATGGATGATCTTGGCGCGCAGCAGGTCGCGGCGAACGAAACCCCGCTGCTGGAACAGTTCCATCCAGTAGCCCGGTGGTTGCAAGTGGACATGTCCCAGGCCGCCCTGGCCAGGGATGGCCGCGGAGAAAGCCACTACATCCGCGGCCGTGGTCAACCACTCGACCAGCGGGCGGGCCATGCGGCCGGGCAAATGTTCGGCGACCTCGACACAGACGGCCAGATCAAAGCGCCGCGGCGCGGGCAGTTCGCGGCTGAGATCCACCGGCTCGAAACTGGACGGATCGATCAGCAACTCTGTGGCAACATCCGGGCAATCCAGCAGCAGCAGTTCCTCGGCACCCGAGCGCCGAAAGACCGAAAGCCAGGCCCCCGTCCCGCCACCCACATCGACCACGGAGCGGATCTGGCCCGTGAGAGCCAGAATGAGGGGCACGATGCGCTCGGCAGCGTGGACGGAGTCGGCAACCTGATCCGCGTGACGATACTTGTTGACGGTCATTACAAACCTTGCTGCAGTTGATCTTGCCCGGTCAGCAGTCCCTCGACTCTCGACGAGGTCGAGTCAGTTTCCCACTCCAGCGTGGCAAAGACAAGGGCGTGGCCCGCGACGGGCCGCGTGACCGTGAACTGTCCGCAGGCTGTCGAAATCTGCCCCACCCATCCATTCATTCGCGATAAACTGAAATGGCGGCACAACCGGATCCGCTTCGCCAGCATGCGTGGCTTTCCGCTGTTGCCGTACCGGCAATCTTGCCGATCTTCCACAGGGACCGCACGGGGAAGGATCCATGAATTCCACCACCGCCACGCAGGAGCCCGCGGCCGCCACGCCGATCTTGCACCTCGAGCAGGTGTCGATGGTGTTCGGCAGGCAGACCGTGCTGCGCGACATCGACATCGGCATCGCGCGCGGGCAAACCGTGGTGGTGATCGGCGAGAGCGGCTGCGGCAAGACCGTCTTGCTCAAGCTGCTGATCGGCCTGTTGCGGCCCACGCGCGGGCGGGTGCTGTTCGACAACCGCATCCTCACCGAGCTCGACGACCAGGAGCTGACCAGGCAACGACTGCGCTTCGGCTTCCTGTTTCAGGGGGCGGCGCTGTTCGACAGTCTGTCGGTGTACGACAACGTGGCCTTCGGCATGCGCGAGCTGCGCCGCTTCAACGCGGCCGAGATCCGCGACAACGTCAAGCAGCGGCTGCAAGAAGTCGGGCTGCCCGCCAACGTGGAAACCAAGATGCCCGCCGAGCTGTCGGGGGGCATGAAGAAACGCGTCGGCCTGGCCCGGGCCCTGGCGGTCAATCCCGAGGTCATGCTCTACGACGAGCCCACTACCGGGCTGGACCCGATCATGAGCGATGTCATCAACGAGCTGATCCTGCAGACGAAGCAGCGGCACCAGGTGACGAGCATCGTGGTGACGCACGACATGAAGACGGCCCGCAAGGTGGCCGACCGCGTTGTCATGTTCTACCCCGTGACGCGGTTGAAGGAAGAGGAGAGCCAGATCCTCTTCTCGGGCAGCCCGGCCGAACTGGATCGCTGCGCGGATCCGCGCGTGCACCAGTTTGTCGAGGGCATGGCGGGCGAGCGGCTGAAAGAGATTGCCCGCAACGGGAGATCTTGAGGTCTTCCGTCGGGACTCGCTGCTGGGCGGCGGGTGGCCCGTTCCCACGAGAGCCTGGGAACGAGGGACGCGTGGGGCAGGTTTCCAACCTACCCGGCGCGACCGGAGCTAGAGATTCATGGCAGGTTACAAGCCTGCCCCACTTGTATCGCCGCGGAGCGGCGAGCTGAACTTCGTCGCAGGGATGCGTTTCGGTCACGACGAACCTGCGAGACGGTCATGAATGAACAAACCCTGCGTTTCAGGGTCGGCGTCTTTGTGCTGGGAACCTTGCTGTTGCTGGGTGTGCTGATCACCCTGTTTGGCGGCATGCCGCGTCTCTTCAAGCGGCAAGACATCTATTACATCACATTCAAAGACGCGGCGGGCGTGGCGCCGGGCACGCCCGTGCGGCGATCCGGCGTCCGCATCGGCGAGGTGGCCAACGTCACGCTCGACAACGATACCGGCGAAGTGCTGGTCGAGATCCGTATCGACCGGCAATACAAGCTGCGCACGAGCGACCAGCCCGTGCTGGTGCAGAGCGTGCTGGGCGGCGATTCCACCATCGATTTCGTGCCCAAGAGCAGCGGGCAATCGTCGCTGCGTCGTGACCGTGATGAGGAACTGTTCGCGCTGGCGGAGGAATCGCAGCCGCCCGAAGTGGAGGATCCTGGCTTTGCCAAACCGGGCACCAAGTTCATTGGCCGCCGCCAGAAGGCCATGCAAGACGTGGTCGACGCCACCACGGATGTGCTGCCCGACGCGCAGGGAGCGCTCAAGGAGATCCAGAAGTCGCTGGCCAGCTTCGAAAAGCTCAAGCCGCAGATCGAGGACGCCATCAAGCAATACACCGAGCTGGCCAAGACGGCCCGCGAATCAATCCCGGAGCTGATGAAGACCAACCAGGAGGTGCTGATCGCCGCGCGCAATTATGGCCGCCTGGGCGAACGCATCGATGTCCTGGTCCGCACCAATCAAGACAAGGTCGTGAAGGCGATCGACAACCTGAACGACGCCATCACGCGCGTCTCCAGCGTCCTCAGCGATGAAAACCAGAAGAACCTGCAAAAGACGCTGAACAACGTGCAGAAGGGGACCGAGAACCTGGAGAGCATCACCAAGAACACCGAGGCCTTCGTGAAAGAGGGCCGCGAGACGCTCAAGCGCGTCACCGATTCGGTGAACGAGGCCAACCAGGTCTTCGAGAACCTCAACAAGGCCACCAAGCCACTCGGCGAACGCAGCGAGAGTATCGTGCGCAACTTTGACGAGGGCTCGCAGCAGGTCAACAAGCTGGCTGCCGAGATGCGCGAACTGCTGCGTTGCCTGGCCCGCGAGGACGGCACCTTGCAACTCTTGATGACCGACCCGTCGCTTTACCGCAACCTGAACGACGTGGCCTGCATGGCAACCCGGATGATGCCGCGGCTCGACCAGATCTTGCAGAACGTGGAGGTGTTCGCAGACAAGATTGCCCGCCATCCAGAAACGCTGGGCGTGCGCGGGGCGGTACGGCCCTCGAGCGGCATCAAGTAGCAGTGGCTTGCGTGGGGCAGGTTTCCAACCTGCCACGACAGGACTGGCGGCGTCTCGTGGCAGGTTAGAAACCTGCCCCACAAGGAGTTCGTGGGAACGAGCTTGTGAAGCTGCGCATCAAGATCTGTGGCATCACCAACGAGGCCGACGCACGCACGGCGGCCGCGCTCGGGGCCAATGCCATCGGGCTCAACTTCTATCCAGGCACCAAGCGGCACGTGGCCGAAGTGATGGCGGGCAAGATCCTGCGCGTGTTGCCCCCCTTCGTCGAACCCGTGGGCCTCTTCGTCAACGAGCCCCTCAAGAACTGCCGCGATCGTTGCCTCGACCTGGGCATCCGTGTCATCCAGTGGCACGGCGACGAACACGAGCTCTTCGTCGTTTTCCCGTGTACCTTGATTCCCGCCTTCTCGGTGCACGACCGTACCGACCTCGAACGCATCCAGGAATACGTGGACGGGGCCTATGATCTGGGCTACCTGCCCCAGGCCGTCTTGATTGATGCAAAAGCAGAGGGCCTGTACGGCGGCACGGGCCATACCGCCCCGTGGCAGTTGCTGGCCGGCTTCGATCCGGGTGTGCCCGTGATCCTGGCGGGCGGTCTCACGCCCGACAACGTCGCCGAGGCCATCCGCCGCGTCAAACCCTACGGCGTGGACGTGGCCAGCGGCGTCGAACAGAGTCCCGGGCTGAAGGATGCCGACAAGGTCAAGCAGTTCATCGACAACGCGCGGGCCGCAGCGGCGGCCCTCCCTTGACAGGAGGACATGTCTTCGGCCAGGACAAGCACCTACACCAGGCGTATGGCGTCACCGGCATGGCGGTCTGCGCGGCGATTCTCTACTTCGGGTCGCCAGTGTGGTGGCTAGCCGCGCCCCTCTGGCTCGGCTTCGCCATCAGCCTGATGTATTACTTCCTTGTCGGGCACGCGCTCTTCGGCCCGTATCTCTTCCTGTTTGGTTACCTCGAGCTGATGCTTGCCCTCTTTCGCCCACGTCGCTGAATCGTCACTTCAGCATCTTCAGCATCGTATCCGCGACGAGCTTGTTGCCCTCGGGGTTGAGGTGGACGCGGTCGCCCGTGAGCACGCCGCGTTCCTTGTCGTCGGGGTTGTTCTTGGCGAGATGATCCACGAAGGCCTTGCGCAGATCGCACAAGGGCAGGTTCAACTCCTTGGCCACGGCGCGGCTGATGGCTGCATAGTCATCGAGTTGCTTGTCGAGCTTGTTGCCGCCCGCTTTCTTTTCGCCGATCACGGTCGGCGTGCACAGGATCACCTGGGCGCCCGAGTCGGTGATTTTCTTGATGACTTCTTTCAGCCCGGCCTCGAACTTGTCCTTGGGCGTGCCGCGGGCCGGGTCCTTCTCGCCGTGCCACACGTCGTTGATGCCGATGTAGATGAAGACGATATTGGGCTTGCGCTTGATCACGTCGCGCTCGACGCGCTTCTGCAGATCGGGCACTTTGTTGCCGCTGATGCCGGCGTTGACGGTCTCGATGGCCAGGTCCTTGTTCTTCTCATCCAGGGCCTGCTTGATGAGGGTGATGTAGCCCGACTTGCCGCTGGCCGCCTGCGTGATGGAATCGCCGAGAAAAACGATGCGGTCTCCCTTCTTCAATTCGATGGGACCCTCCGCGGCCTGGCTGGTGGAAACGACGAGCAGGAAGGCAGCAAGTGCACCGATACGGATCATGGTAAGTCTCCTCGTGGTTGAAACGGAAATGACCAACCGGGCAACGGAGAACCGAGAATGAGAATGAAGTCGCGCGTCATTCTCCGTTCTCGGTTTTCGGTTCTCCGTTGCCCGGTTGGTCTTTGCTTTTGATACGAACCTCCACACATCACAGCAAGCCCGTGACCGCCTTACAGCAGGCCCGGGATCGGCTCGCTGGTGGTGATGATCTCGCCCACCTGGCCGAACTGGGTGTCGACGCGGACTTCGTTCACGTCGAGCAGGCTGTGCAGGAGGGTGGCCAGCAGGTGCTTGGGGGTCATCGGCTCGGTAGCGGGCCGCGAGGCCGTGGCGTCCGACTGGCCGATCACCTGGCCCATCTTGAGCCCGCCTCCCGCGAGCAACAGCGAGGTCATGTTGCCGTAGTGATCGCGGCCGCCGTTCTTGTTGAGGCGGGGCGAACGGCCCATCTCGCCGGTGACCGCCAGCAGGATCTTGTCGGTCAGTCCGCGTTCCTTGACGTCTTCGATGAAGGCGGCCACGGCGTGGTCGACCTGCGGGCCAAGCCACTTGAGCCCGCCCATGTTCTTCGGGCTGTTGTTGTTGGCGTGGTGGTCCCAGCCGCAATCGGAGACGGTGACGAAGCCGCAGCCCGCCTCGCACAGGCGGCGGGCCAGCAGCATCTGCCGGCCCAGCAAGTTCGAGGAGCGGCGCATGTCGCCCCACTTGTGCACTTCCTTGAGGTCGAGCAGCTTGCTGGTGTCGTACTTCGCCACGGTGTGAGGATCTTCCTTGGAGAGATCGAAGGCTTCGGCCACGCCGCGGGTGATGACGTCGAAGGCCTGCTGCTGGAAGCGATCGCTGGCATCCATGACGCCGCGATGATCGACGTCGCGGCGCAGGTTATCGAGCGCGCCGAGCAGCTGACGGCGATCGGCAAACTGCTGCGGGCTGAGCCGTAGCTGCATGCTGCGCTGCAACTCGCCGCCGCTCGACGGATCGAAGGCCTGATAGACCGGGCCGAGGCGGCCCGAGGCGGTCAGCGTGGGCAACGCACCCGTCTCAAAATTGCCGCCCAGTTTCAGCCCGGGCTGCACGGCTTCGGGCAGCACCAGCACGTTACGCGGCACGCTCGTGCCCGGATGCGTGGTGCCGGCCACGCGGGCATAGAGCGAGCTCATCGTCGCCTTGAGCGGATTGTTCGCGCTCATTACTTCCATGTAGCTGTGGCCTGCGTTGCCCGAGGCGTAGGAACGCACGTTGGCCAGCTGATCGGCGATGCGGGCCAGCTTCGGAAACGTGCCGCCCAAGGTCACGCCGGGCAGGCTGGTCTTCACCTCCCCCGTGATGGAGCGAACCTCAACCGGGGCGTTCATCTTCGGGTCGAACAGTTCGATGTGCGAGGGCCCGCCCTGCAGGAAG
>JBFWSD010000185.1:0-8803 GCA_050248575.1 Gemmataceae bacterium | reverse complement strand
GGTCATCGTCGATGCCGGCGTGGGCACGGCCAGTGATGTGACCGTGGCCATGGAACTGGGCTGCGATGGCGTCCTGCTCAACACTGGCATCGCTCACGCCCAGGATGCCCTGCGCATGGCCTACGCGATGAAATTCGCCTGCGCGGCCGGGCGACTGGCCTTTCTTTCCGGACGCATTCCGAAAAAGCTCTATGCCCAGGCTTCCAGCCCGTCGGAAGGGCTGATTGCCTCGGCCGCCAAACGGTAATCCCCATGCTCTTCGATGACCATCCACCCCCCTTCGATCTCGAGGGCTACCTCGCCCGCATCGACTACCACGGGCCGCGGCGGCCCACGCTCGATGTCTTGCAGGCCATTCATCTGGCCCACGTACAACACATTCCCTTCGAGAACCTCGATGTCTTGCTCGGCAAGCCGGTCCTGCTGGACCGTGCCAGCTTGCACGCCAAGTTGATCGCGGGCAAGCGCGGCGGTTATTGCTTCGAGCAGAATCTCACGCTCGCTGATGCCCTGGAAACGCTGGGTTTTTCGGTCACCAGGCTGGCGGCCCGCGTTCGACTGGGGGGCCATCACATCACGGCGCGAACGCACATGCTCCTGCGCGTCGATGTCGACGGGCAGCCCTACCTCGCCGATGTCGGTTTCGGCAGTCAGGGTTTGCTCGTGCCCGTGCCGATGTCGCCGGGCAACGTCAGCCAGCAGTTTCTCTGGAACTATCGACTGGTCGCGGAAGGCGACTTGCTCGTGCTACAGATCGAATCGCCCACGGGCTGGTTCGACATGTATGCCTTCACGCAAGAGCAGCAGCATCTCGTGGATTACCAGGTCGCCAACCTGTTCATTTTTGCCCATCCCGATTCGCCGTTCGTGCGCACTCTCACTGTGCAGCGGCCCACGCCCGAAGGGCGCTACAGCCTGCGCGGACTGGACTTCGTCATCGACCGGGGCAGCACGCGCGTGCCGCGCACGCTGGTCAATGAATACGAAATCTTAGAGGTTCTGAACCGGTATTTCGGCCTGCACTTCCCGGCGGGCACGCGCTTTCGCTCGCAGGTCGACAGGCTGCAGCAATTCCTGTTCGGCCCGACGACAACCTCAAGCAGCGAGGTTACATGAGTTCGCCGCCTGCAGACGACTTTCTGGTGATTGCACCCTCGACACGGGCCAGCGCGGTCATCATTCACGAGGTTCCCGACGAGCGCGGCGCTGCCTTTCTCGAGAGGCAGCGTGCACTGACCGCGGTGGTGCGGCATTTTCCCGGATACGAGCGGACAGTGGTGTTCCCCCCCGAACCGAATACAGGAGGCCGCTGGGTCACGCTGCTCCATTTCCAGACCCGCCCGGATCTGGAACGCTGGCTCGATTCGCCCGAGCGCGGCGCGTGCTTGCGCGACTTGCGCCAGGATTTCGGTGATTTCACGCTGCGTCATCTGGGGCGTTTCGATGCCTGGTTCTCTCAGAACCTCGATCCCGGGCAGGTACCCGGCTGGAAGATGGCCCTCACGGTGCTTCTGGCGCTCTATCCAACGGTGATGTGCCTGCAGATCGTGCTCGCGCCGCTCCTGGCCGAAGTGAACTTCTCGGCGCGGATGCTCATTTCCAACGCGGCGAGTGTGGCGATCCTGCAATGGCTGATGATGCCGGCCGCCACGTTGATCCTGGCGGGCTGGTTGAAGCCAAACGCCTCCTGGCGCCGTAGCCTCGCCGGAGTGGCGGGTATGTCTGTTGTGCTGACTGCCCTGCTTGCGTTCTTTTCACGCCTACTCGACTGAGGTCACTGGATGCGGAAGATTGCCGACGGCGTCTGGCAACTGCGCGGCTTTCCGAGCAACTTCTTCAACGTTTATCTGGTGGGCGACCTGCTCATCGATGCCGGCACGCGCTGGGCGCGGCGGCGCATCTTGCGCGAGCTAGGCGCGCGCGTGCCCGCCGCACTGGCACTGACGCATTGCCATCCCGATCATCAAGGTTCGGCCGCTGCCATCTGCACGCGGTTCGGTATTCCGCTGGCCTGCCACGAGGCCGATGTTCCCGCCATGGAGGGCCGCGCCGACATGGTGCCCACGGGCCGTATCCTGCGCGCCGCCTGCCGTGTGTGGGCCGGGCCGCCCCACCCCGTCGAACGCGTGCTGCGCGATGGCGACCGGCTCGGCGACTTGCGCGTGATTCACGCGCCCGGCCACACGCCCGGGCATGTCTTCTTTTGGCGCGAAACCGATCGCCTCGTGATCGCCGGAGATGTGCTGGCCAACATTCACTTCATCACCGGCCGCCCCGGGCTACGCGAGCCCCCTGCCGCCTTCTCGGCAGACTTCCAAGAGAACCGCCGTTCGCTGGCAATGCTACTGGCGCTACGGCCATCACTCGTCTGTTTCGGCCATGGCCCGCCCTTGCGCGACATGAACAAGCTGAAACGACTTGCCGACCGGATCCTTGGCGGGCACTAACCCTTCTTCGGCCAGTCGATGGTCAGCCCGCGCAGGTATTGCGGGCTGGTTTGCAGCAGCCCGTCGATGAAGCTACGGAAATGTGCGTGATTGTAGTCGCGGGCGGTCTCGATGGGGCGCACGTGTCGGCCCGTGCTCGAGATGGCCGCCAGCCCCCAGGATTCGCACGCGAAGTGCTCGACTGGTTGCACGTGTGCCGCTGCTGCGAACGAAAGCTCGGCGAAACGCGTCTTCAGTACCTGGATGCGGTCCGCGGGCGGCAACTGGTCCACATGCAAGGGCTGCACGGGAATCAGCAGACGACCGTAGGGCCCGGCCACCCAGTTCTCAAACAGATCGTGGTGGTGATACACAAAAAAGCCGTTGAAGAGGCCGGTGCCGTCCGCGCGATAACGAAAGTCGCGGTCGGCGTAACATCCCAGGCACTGGCCCTGCTCATGCAGGTCGCGCAGCCAGTCGGCGCGCTCAGGCAGTTGGAGGAGCACGGCAACGCCAGCGGTGGATCGCACTGGCACGGGCCGCACCTCGGGCGGAATCTTGCGAGCTGCCTGTTCGTCGGTCAGGAACAAGATGACCTCGGTGGTGCGTTGATGCTCGAGGTAGACCAGGGTGCGGTGCTCGCCGCGCGTGGCTTCATAGCCGGGCCACGGCGACGTGCGGCCCGCCAGATCGGCGATTGCCTCCACTTCGGGCAAGTCGTGCTCCACGTAATGATTGAGGGCCGTGGTCGGCACCGCCCCTGCTTCCCAGGAGTCGAACATGCCAACGTGGCCGTCGCGATCGACGGCAAACCAGGTCGTGTCCATCGAATGGGCGGCCGGAAAGTCAGGGATCATCGTTGCCTCCGCAAAACTCCAGCCCCAGCCCGTCGAGGGCCGCCGTCAGCGCCGCGTGGGACAAGGCGGCAAGCTTCCGCCTCGTTTTCGTGTACGAGCACCAGGCCACGCTGCGATCGTGCCCGATCGAGCAGAAGCGCGGACTCGGCCCGCATTGCATCAAACAGGACATCGACTGGAACTGGCTGCCTCCCGCGACTTGCCCCATCTCATCCGGGCTGGGAGTGTCTTGCCCGCGCATGGGCAGATAGACGATGCGCTCGTTGCCGATGCCGGCTTCCCGCACCCGCGCCGCCGCTCTGCAACAGGCGGGCAGGTTCGATCTTGCCACCAGGAAGTTGATGCCGCTTTTCAGCCCGCGCTGCGCCAGCTCGGCCACCTGTTCGATGACGCGGCTCACCTCGCTGTCGCGTTCGGGAAAATGGATCGAGAGATGCACCTTGTCGGGCCGCGCCGCGACCAGCCCGTCGAAGAGCCCATTCTGCAGGGGCAGGCCGTTCGTGGTGATCGAACGGAACAGCACGCCATCGAGGCGCGTGAGCACTTCGAACAGCCCGTCGTATTGCAACGGTTCGCCGCCGCCGAAGGAGACTGCCTTCACACCATGTGCAGCGCAGTCGGCGACAAGTTCGACCAGCTCGTCGGCGGTCCAGGCGGCAGCCCCTTCCGGGCCACTGTGGTTGTAGCAGAACCAGCATGCCTTCGCGCAGCGATTGCTCACCTCAATCGAGATGCGTTCGAGCGGTGTGCTGGAAACGAGCGGCAACATGGGCGGCCTCCGGAGCGCGGAAAGGACACGCCCTACAGCATAGCCTGGGATGGAGATGGTGGCGAGGATCAGCCCGCTGCCATTGCTTCGTCGAGCAGGGCGGGCACGAGCAAGTGCTGCGTGGGCAGCGTCGCTTCGTTCGAAGCACGCTGGAGGAGATCGATGGCGAGCCAGCCCATGTCGTGCCAGTCGATGTGCAAGCCGGGCAAGCCGTGAATCTCTTCGCCGCCGCCGCCGAACAGGTAGAGCTCGTCCGGTACCGACACGCCGCGCAACGCGAGGGCATTGCTCAGCTCGCTCGCCAGCGAATTGTCGGAACAGAAGACCGCGGTCGGTCGCGGCGACAAAGCTAGCAGGCGGTCAGCGGCAAGTTCGATGCTGGCAGGCGTCAGCTCGATGCCGAGTTCGAAGCGGCCCCGGCGCGCCAGGTGGAGATCGCGCAGCCCTTGCCGGAAGCCAAGTTGCTGCCAGGGCTTCAGATCGGGATGCGTGCGGCAGGCGAAACTCATCAAGCGATGTCCCAACTCGGCGAGATGATGCACGGCCTGGCGTGCCCCTTCGAAGCTGTCGTCACGCACGGTGTGGATGCGCGGCAGGTTGGCGTCATGTCCGAGCAGAACGGCCGGCAAGCCAAGCGCCGTCACATGGCGCAACAAAGAATCGCCCCCGAAGGTCGCGTAGATGACGCCGGCGAGCCGTTGCCGGCGGCGAAGTTCGTCGAAGATACGGCGCATGTCGGCACAGGGGGCGCGCTTGACGATCAACTCGAAGCCGGCCTCGCAGGCAGCCATCATGGCCCCTTGCACGAGTGCCCCCGAAACCTCGGAAGGGACGAGTTCCTGTCGGCCCGGAGTGCCGGGATAGTCGGCTTGCAGGTAGGCAATGGCCCCGGCGGGAGATGCGGCATCTGCAGATTCGAGGTCGAAGGGTTGGCTCATGGCTTGATCCTGGCGGGCGGGCAAAGTACCACGTCGCGAAACGCGAGTTTCGTTTCGCGTTTCTTGATACTGCCCGCACAGGAGCGGCCAACTAACGATTTATTTCCCCGCCTGCGACCTGTTCATTTCCATGTCGGCGCGGGCACGGGCTGACCGGAGACCGCCTTGGCAAGCGCGTCGGCTTGCCCCAGCGCCTTCCAGGCCGCTTCGAAGGTAACCGCTTCATTGCCCATGCGCCACTGGCCCAGGCTGGCCAGGCCCGGGCTGCCCGCCGCATAGCCTTCGGGCGCCAGCACCAGCCAGTCGTGCCTATCGCCGTCGGCGGGCAGGTCGAGCAGAGTGACCAGCTGCCGCCCACTGGCGGCATCGTAGAGTCGCACGAGGCCATCGAAGCTGCCGGTGGCAATCACCTTTGCGTCGGGCCGAAACGCTGCCGCGTAGACGACCGAGCCCACGTTGATGCTGCTCTTGGAGGCGCCGGAACTGCCGTCCCACAGGCGCACAGTACGATCGGCGGCTGCAGACAACACCAGCTTGCCGTCGTTACTAAAGCTCAGTTCGTGCACGGCGACGCCGTGGCCCCGCTGCAACTGCGTGCGCTCGCCGGTCTGCGGGTTCCACCAGTAGAGACCGGTGTCGAACCCCGACGAGACCACGTGCTTGCCATCCGGGCTGACCGCCACGGCCATCACGTCCTCGTTCATGCCGCTGAAGGTGAAACGGCTCTTGCCGTTGCCCGCATCGATCAGCTTGACCGTGCGATCCTTGCTGGCGGAGACGACCCAGCTGCCGTCGGGCGCGAAGGCGACGGCATAGACAAAGTCGCTGTGGCCCGTGTAGTTCTGCACTTCCTTGCGGCTGGCCACGTCCCAGATGCGCACCGTCTTGTCAAAGCTGGCCGAGACAAGCTTCTGTCCCGTGCGGTCAAACGCGACGCCGAAGACAACGTCGTCGTGGCCCGACAACGTGCCGATCAGCCTGCCGTCCTCGACCTGGAAGAGACGCAGGTCTCCCTTGGCGGAGGGCTGCCCCCCGGCGACGGCCAGCATCTTGCCATCCGGACTGAAGCGGACGTCGTTGACCGCGCCCAGCACGCTGGTGAGTAACCGTTCGAGCTTGCCGGTAGTGAGGTCCCAGAGGGCCACCTGCCCGTAGCGCCCGCTGGCCAGACGCTTGCCATCAGGAGAGAACGCGACGGCGGTGACCGGCGTGAGCGGCCCGGCTTTCAGCACCAGGGTCAGCTTGTCGGGCTTGGCGGGACCGAAGGTGCCCGCGGGGGGAACGGCCGCAGTCTCTAATCGGACATCGAGCTTGCGGCGCTTGCCCGGATTGGTGACGATCGGCGCGTCGATGACGGCCGGGCGGGTGCCCTCTTTCGCCCCGGCATCGATCCAGCGGCGAACCAGTTCGATGGTCTCGGTGGGCAAGGGCTTGTCCCCCTTGGGCATCCGATCGTCGGCATCGGTAGAGAGCAAGACCTTGACGAGCTTGCTGCCCGGGCCGTCGCCATGCTTGACGAGCGCGCGGCGCTTCGACTGGGCCACAGCCTCGTAGGAGTCGAGCGCCAGCCCGCCCGAGATATCGACTTCGCGCAGGTTCTTGGCACTGTGGCACACGGTGCAATGCTTGCGCAAGACCGGGCGGACATCTTGCCAGTAGGTCGGCGCTGGCGGCGGATCCGCCCCAGGATTACGTTGTCCGACAGAGATCAGCAGCACGCCAGCCAGCAGGGGAGAGAGCCGCAACTTCATCGCAGACTCCAGGGGTGGGAAGGAAGCAGGACGATTCAAGCATAATGGAAACCGGAGTGAGGTCAAGCAGGCTCCTTCGCTGCCTCGACCCAGAGCCGGTCAGACTTCGTTCGTCCAGTCGCTGTCTTCGCGCGGGCCGGGCTTTTTTGGTTGCGGCTGGTAGCGCGGTGGCGGGCTCGGAGGCGGCGGGTCAGGTTCGTCCTGGCTCACGAACTCGGAACTTGCCAGCGAAGCCACATCGCTGCCCGTGGCGACTGCTTCGCGCTGTGCTGGCCCAAAGCGGGCCAAAAGGACATCCCGCAATTGTCCGTTGTTGCTGACGCTCTGCGTGGAAACGCGAACGCTGCCGAGGAGCAAATGCGCTAGCGGCTCAGCCAGCCGCCGTCGATGGCCACGATGGAACCGTGCATGTAGTTGCTCGCCTCGGAAGCGAGAAAGACGCACAAGCCGGCCAGCTCGGGCGGGCTGCCCCAGCGGCCCATGGGAATGCGTTCGAGGATCTGCGGGCCGCGCACCGGGTCGTTCTTCAGCGTGGTGGCCAGGTTGGTCACGAAGTAGCCCGGCGCGATGCAGTTGACGTTGATCCCTTTTTTCGCCCAGGAGACGGCCAGCGATTTGGTCAGGCCGGCGATGCCGTGCTTGGCGGCAGCGTAGGCCGAGATATTCAGCCCGGCTTCCCAGCACATGATCGAGCCGATGTTGATGATCTTGCCGCTGGCGCGGGGCAGCATGTGATGCGCTGCCTGCTGCGAAAGATCGAAGGCCGAGTGCAGATGGACCTCCAGCGTCTCCAGCCATTCGTGCATGGGAAACAGCTCGGGCGGGTGCCGGGTGCCCGAGCCCGCGTTGTTGACGAGAATGTCGATCTGGCCGAAATGGGCGACGACCTTGTCAACCAGCCCGTCACGCTCGCCGGGCCGGGCCAGGTCCGCCTTCAAGCCGAGGAATTTGCGACCGACTTGCTCGACGCGGCCGCGCGTCTCGGCGTCGTCTCCCGAACGTGAGACGCAGGCGATGTCGGCCCCGGCCTCGGCCAATCCAAGGGCCATCGCTTGGCCCAGACCGCGGCTGGCCCCTGTCACCATGGCAATCTTGCCATCGAGCTTGAACTGGTCGAGGATCATTTTTACCTACTTCTTGATCAGCCTGAGCAGAAAGATGAGCAGGATGGCTCCGACGGTGGCTGTTACCAGACTGCCCAGCAGGCTATCGGCGCGCAGGCCAAGCAGGCCAAACACAAAGCCGCCGATGAGGGCGCCGACCACGCCAATGATCAAATCGCCGAGCAGGCCAAAGCCGCCCCCCTTCATGATCAAGCCCGCCAGCCAGCCGGCGATGATGCCGATGAGGATGAAATAGAGGATGTGCATCGCTTCTCCCCGAAGAGTGTCTGTGCGCCGGCGGACGCATCAATGATAATGAATGCGTGGCCAACGTCAACGATGCGCTGCCTCGGCAGCCAGCACCCCTTCCAGAACGTACTTCAGGCTGTGACGGATGTGGTTGACCATCGCCGCGCGGGCCGCTGCCGCGTCCCCCTTCTCCAGAGCCGCGAGCACTTCGAGATGTTCGGGATACGCCGTCGTCATGCGCTGTTTCGATAACCTCAGCCATTGCATGACCCGGACGCGGCGGCTGGTGCGGACAATCTCTTCACGCAGCACGGAGTTGCCGCCCGTGTCGGCGATCAAGAGATGAAAGCGGTTGTCGAGTTCGAGAAAGTTGAGGCGGCCCTCGGGGTGATCGGAGAGGGCTGCGGCACATTCCTCGGCAGCTTGTTTCAGTTCTTCCAGCCCGGCCTGGTCGATGCGTGGTGCGGCCAGCTCGGCGGCAGCCCCTTCGAGGATCTCACGCACCTGGAAGATGTCTTCCACATCCTTGGGGGTGAAACGGACCACGGTGGCGCGGCGGTTGTCGTTGTTGGTGACGAGCCCTTCGGCAGCGAGGCGAAGCAAGGCATCGCGTACCGGGCTGGGACTGACGCCCAGTTCCTTGGCGATGTCGGCCACGTTCAGGTGTGTACCGCTGCCGGTGGCCCCGGAGAGAATGCCCTTGAGGATTT